>NZ_JBPODS010000012.1:0-85093 GCF_051200995.1 Anoxybacillus eryuanensis
ATTTAGCATACTATTTCAGAAAGAGGGAGAAGTATATCCCGAAGGAATTTGCAAAAAAGAAGGCGTTTTATTCGGGGATAAAATGATAATTTACAGATTCCACTTTCGTCCGGTTGCCATTTTCATCGTAACGGTACGTTTCCGATACAATTTCTTTTCCATCCGCCGTACCGACCGAAACGCTTTCCACGAGGCCGCGGTCATCATACGTGAAGGTTGCGCCCGCTCCGTTTCCAGTCGTAAATGTGCGAACGTGTCCTCTTTCGTCATGTAGTAAGTGAAATGACTCGTTAATCAACGGTAGCGGCTCCATTAGGTGTCGATGACTCTAATAAAAAAGGGACTGTCCAATCAGTGGATTGTTCGGCTATTGGACGCCCCGTTCGGACATGTATCTGGCACTTAATAAAGGCCACTGCTGGGTTTGTGGACTACATCCACGAACGTCCGGAGGAAGTGTTGCAGCGCTTAGGGTGTGCAAGATGACTGAGAAGTTAACTTTTCATGTTGCATGTATATAATTTACAGCTAGCTTGGAAAGCAGATCAGCCGATGGCGCCGGAACATCTCCATTGCGTCTTGAGCACCGACTGGGAACTCGGGGACAAAGACATCTTGCGTTACTACGCCCAGCGTCGGACGATTGAATGCTTTTTCCGCCAGGCGAAAGATCAACTGAAGCTGGATGGATACCGAGTTCCCCACATTCGGGCGGTGAAACGGTATTGGGCGGTGGTGCTCTCCTCCTGCGTGTATAGCATCGCCGAATCCCAGCAAGACCTCTCCGCCGGATTGGAGCTTCTTCGATCGCGGAAAGGCCACAGCGTCGTCGAGTTCATTTATAACGCCGCGAAGCAAGAGATTCCCATTGATGTGATCAAAAAACAGCTCCATGTCGCCTAAGCGGTACCCTGTTTGTCTCTTAGAACATGGAAATTATTGTAATAAAAAATGCTCATCTGCAGTATCTAAAAAATTTCCAATTATACTTCGATTTAGTTTTCATACTCCCAAATAGCATACCGACTAATGGCTAGAGCGGTTTCGTGCCATGTTTTTCTTGAACAATGGGCAAGTATTTTTTTGAGACGATCCTCTACACTTTTTATATTAAAGTCCTTCATTATAAACAATCCTCTAGCTATCTCCAATCCTGACTTCTTCACCATATTCCCTAACCTTTTTGGACTTGTAACATAAATAGTAAATACTTCAGCAGAATCTGAGTTCCCCTTGATACCAATATCCGCTTCAATTTCAATCCAAAAATCATCAACCTCCTCTCCCCAGTCTTCATCCATTATCGTTAAACAAAATAATTCAGGAATTATCATTATATATGGTTCCCTCCATGCTAAAAATTCAGGTGTGCATTTCGTAACTTATATGTCTTTTTGTTGATAGGACTCTTATAAAATTCCTCATAATTCGCTTGATATACCCTTCTTGTTTTCTTATACTGCATTCTAAATACTTTAGATTTATCTTTACTTCTATATCCTATCCATTTACCATTTTTGTAAAGTGGCTTAGCCCCTGATCCAACCCATGCTTTCCCAGCCTTTTTTGCTAGTCTCTTACTTACTCTACCTACTTCTATAGTAGTGTTACCTTTTCCGTGCTTAGCCGCCAATAAAATCCTCATAATCTTGGCTGTTTCTTTCGCTTTATAAATTCTATACGCTTTAAAAGCAGCACCACCAACAAGCCCTACACCTACAGCAACCGCCGCCGCTTTCCAACCGCCTTTTTTAAAGGCTTTATACCCATCATACGCCGCGAATCCCGCATTGATCGCCATCCACACAAAATGCCCATCCGGATCGACCAGCATCACCGGGTTGTTGTTCGCGTACGTATAGCCGTTTTGTGTGAGGATATCGTCCGCATCCCCCGGGTCTGGATCCAAGGATAGGAACACACCTTGTTCTGGGTGGTAGTACCGGGCAATTAAGTAATAGAGACCCGTTTCTTTGTCATATTGATATCCCGCATATCGGTATGGGTTTTCCTCCGCCAAGGCACCGGATTGGGAAAGAATGTTCCCCCACGCATCGTATTGGTAACGGGCCACGATGTTTCCTTGCGCATCCGTCAGGGCGATGACATCGCCATGGGCGTTATAGTGGTAGAAGTACGTCGCCCCGCCTTTTTTCATTGCCAACAGCTGGCCGTTTTCTCCGTATACATATGATTGTACCACAATTCCGTTCGCATTGGTTTCATACAAGACGTTGAGGCTGTCGCCTTGGTAATGGTAGTTCGTCACCACGCCATTCACGTTCTTTTGAATGCGGCGGCCGTCTTCGTCATATTTGTATGTGACAAACGGCGTGCTTTCGCCTTTTCGGGTGATGGAGACGAGCTGATCGGCTTCGTTCCATTCATATCGATACTGTCCGTCTTTGACACGGTTGCCGTTCGCATCGTACGTGATCGTTTCATCGCCGAAACGAGTCAATTGATTCGCTGCATTATAATCGGCCGTGATCGTCGTGGATAGTCCGTCTTTCGTTTTCACGATTTGCTTGCGATTGCCGAATCCATCGTACGTATACGCGATCGTCGTTCCATCCGGCCATTGCTCTTCCACTAGTTGATCGAGCTCATCGTAACGGTAAACAATCGCTTCTCCTGTTGGGGACTCGATTTTCGTCCGATTGCCGTTTTCGTCATAACGGTACGTTTCCGCCAACAACTCGGTTCCGTCCGCTGTTCCCACTGACAGACTGTTCACCAAGCCGCGGTCATCATACGTGAAGGTTGCGCCCGCTCCGTTTCCAGTCGTAAACGTGCGAACGTGGCCTCTTTCGTCATAATCAAAGCGATACGTATACGTTCCGTCTCGACACGTGACAGGCACTCTTGTCAATGTCGGCGATGTCATCATATTGGAAAATGGTCATTTTCGTGTGGACAAAGAAGAAACGGATAAACGAAGAAAAGAAATTGAAGAGCTTATGAACGAAGTACGGGAAGATTAAAGCCCCTCTCGAATGAGAAGGGCTTTTATTCAATCAATTTGTAAATCCACTATGTCTCTAAATGGAATCCCCATTATATAATACGTCATTTAGCAACTTCAAGCGGGGTTTAATTCCTCGTAGTTTACTAACAACTCCCCCTGCAGTCCTCTGCCAGTACGGAGCGATCCGCCCTTATCCTATTGTCCTTTATAGCAAGGCGCTCATTTCGCATCGCAGCTTACTATGATCAGCACATCAGCTTAGCATGCAATTCTAAAATCATTGCTCGTATGAGCGTCCTTGCTTCTTCCCAGCAATCGAAGCTCACTGCAATGGTCCACATCATTTTCCTTGCACGTATATAGCGCTTTTTCATCCCCTTCGAAAAAGGCTACTCATTCAACTAATGTCCCCCATCCATCACAATAACCATTAAAAGGCTTGCTTAACTTATTGAGCTCCTTTTGAAAACTTACAATTTCATCATAATCTAAATACATCTCTTTCGTTACACAGCATACCCATTCTTTAGTTTCTGGATCCTCTTCAATGGTAAACATAAAATTTCGCTCTTCAAGCTCACGACCTAGCTCAAAAGCATCTTTTTCATTTTCTAAAACAATAAAAAAATCTAATTGATGCTTTTTATTAAAATCAACGCCATTTTTATATAATAGTTCCAACGTTTGCCCGTCTTCGTCTTTAGGAAATCTCATCAAAAACTCTCCTCCCTTGTTATTCGCTAATGATTGAATTAAAATCTTTTAATTTATGCGAGTAATGTTTCTTTTGTGTAAAATATACGTATTCAATCCCTTGACAGTAACTTAAATCACCATCCACTACGTTACATTCGACAAAAGCTAAATGTTTTAAATGTTTTAAATTTTTAACAAAACTGAGTGAAGGAATATCGCCAACTTTGTCCAGTATCAACTTTTTTAATTTTCTTAACTCTTTTATACACTCGAAGCTTCTAATTTTTTTACAAGACTGTATTTCCAAGTACTCTAACTCGCGAAGAAATTTAATACTATCTATATCAGCTAATCCGCGGATATAATTTAGCTGAAGATTTTTTAAACTCTTCAGTTCTTCAATTCCTTTCAAAGTTTCGATGTTTCCATGTGTAAGAATAAGCGTTTCTAATTGAGATAAACCCGCTAAATCCCCAAGATCTTTATTTTTAGAACTAAACCTAAACAGCTGTAATTCCTTCAAGTTTTTTAAAAAACGTAGCCCTTTCATTTTCGGCTGCCAATCAACGTATAAGGTTTGCAGGGTGGAAAGTTTTTCAAAATTCAAATCAATCTTACTCTTGGTTTCATCTAACGCTAAAATTTTTAAATTTTTGATTGAATAGAGCCCCGAGTAGTCTTGAAGATTATAATGGCGAATATAAACCTCTTCAACATTCGGGCATTTTTCTAGAAAATCAATATCTTGGTAGTGATAACTGCCATCCCTTATATTTATTCTCTTGATATCATAACGATTAATGATGTCAATACATAAATCTAATTTTTCAGATTTTACTGTAATTATATTCCCTGTCGGTTCTTCTTTGATTTTAATTCCGTCTATTTCAATCATCTTATACATAACTCCTCCTAAAACATAGGTATAAGTTAAGACAATGAGCGTCTTCCATCAAGAATTGAATGGGAAGACGCTTTTGTCAAACTATTTTTAAACACACTTTTTACTTATTTTTCAATATTCTCCATAATAATTATAATACTTCTTTCTTCCAGGACTATGAATTTTATTATATAACTTTCCCCCTTGTTTAAACTTGTATTTCATCATCAGCTTATACTCTCTGATAAACGCTTCATCATCTGATCTAGCAGGTCTCCAAGCTCTGTATATTACTTTATCTCCGTACTTCTTTGCTTTAGATCTTGCAGAATATTTTGCGCGTTTATAACTGCCTTTACCAATATACCTATAGCCACTACGGAATTTAATTACATAAGTACCTGTTCCTTTCTTGATTTTATTGAGCTTGGAAATATTTTTTATTTTTTTGTATTTTTGATAACCCTTATATAACTTATATCCTCTATAACCCCATATAATAAACTGAACATAATGCCCATCCGGATCGACCAACATCACCGGATTATTGTTCGCATACGCATACCCATTCTGCGTGAGAATATCGTCCGCATCCCCTGGGTCTGGATCCAAAGAAAGGAACACACCATGCGTTGGATGATAGTATCGGGCAATTAAGTAATAGAGACCCGTTTCTTGGTCATATTGGTATCCCGCATATCGGTATGGGTTTTCGTCCGCCAAGGCGCCGGATTGGGAAAGAATGTTCCCCCACGCATCGTATTGGTAACGGGCCACGATGTTTCCTTGCGCATCCGTTAGGGCGATGACATCGCCATGGGCGTTATAGTGGTAAAAATACATGGTAGTACCTTTTTGTGATGAGAAACTATATAAGTTGCAATTTTGTTTTACATGGCATTGTTCGCTCTTCTTGTCACCGTGCCAGCTTGTCAGGTGATAAAGACGGGACATGGAGATCGGAAATTCTTTATTACAACCTATATACCTAAATTTTTTCTTTGTTTTCTATTCATTTTTTTCACATAAAAATAAAAAGACTATCTCATAAATCATGAGATAGCCCATATTACAGCTGTTTTTTTAAACATAATTTCCATGTTCGTCTATTCCTATTGGATAATATGGCATTTTTTCAATAATTCTAAATAGCTCCTCATGTTCACCTGACAACCAATCAACACAAAAATCTTTTGGATTTACATAGTATTCATTTTCCTCATTATCGTTTAACTTGTCACACTCAAACCAATATTTCCTAAATACAGCAATTACTCTTCCGCTAATACTTAATTCGTATTCATATCTCTCTTTGTCAAGATTCGGATCTAAAAATTCCTTTTCTTCTTCAATTGCCTCTTTTAATTCTTTTACATATTTTTGAAAAAGTATTTCATAGTCGTTCATTATCATGGCCTCCATTCATCAGGATAATATCTTTCCTGTTTACTACGATTGTTTTCTGCAACTAAAAATTTAAGCGAAATGCAATGAAAAAGTTCAGCACTCTATGTTCCATAAAAGTAAATATAATCCATATACCAATATAAATTATCTTACCCTATAAGGCTTGACATGGATCCTCTGCGTGCATGGATTATTTTGCGAAGGCCGCAGCACAAAAGGAATTCGCAGAGGCAACCAGCCTACCATGCACGCCACTCCATGTAAAGCCGTGTCTGTGAAATTATATTTTTTGAGAAAAACTGACCTGTTTTGTTTCCAATTTAGTGCTTAATTTTTATCTTGCATTTTGCTAAAGTTTTATTTTGCATTAAACAATTCGGCACTACGCTCCCAAACCAAAATAGCCATAGAGGAGATCTCCCCTATGGCTAAATCTTATTCATCTATACCTAAATATTGTTTCGCATTAATTGTTGTTTGGTATAAGAGAACGGGTTTCTTCTTTAATAGTTCTTTAAGACCTTCGAGTTCTAACGATGGATTTATTATTTCTGAAATGTTCGCTTCTAATGATGAAACAATAACACTACTTTCATTTATTCTATCAAGGTCAAGACAGTCAACTTCCTTACCTTCAACTTTGAAATAGAACCTACATCTAATATCACCGTCAACATCTCGTGGAAGCTCTAGCCCTTTATTTATTTCCTTAATCACTATACCTACATTTACATAATAACAATTAGAGTAATTTGATTTCTGCAATCCAAGGCAACATATTACCTCAGGACTTTCCTTATAATAATATTTGCCTTTTTTCAAGAAACCGTTTGCTAATAAACAGTCATTAACAATCTTTTTAAACTCTTTCCTTTCCATCGCCTCTACCTCCTCAATAAACTTCTAATACTGTTCTCCAGCCTTTACCATAAATTTTTTCAACTTCTTTTTTATAAGCTTTTAATTGTTTTAGGCCTTTTTTTATTGCTCGTGGGTTATTTGGTTTAAGTTCATATATAATTTTCTTCTCGAAATCAATAAAATCAATTCTTTTTCCACTTGGTAAACGAAATTCCTTTTCTCTTACCCCTTTAAGTACCTTATTAGCTTTATATGATTTATGCATTTGTCGTCCTAATTTTAAATTTGACTTTGTATATCGTTTAGCAGCTTTCTTAACGGTTCGTTTTACTGCTTTTTTTATTAAGGATTTGGCTACTTTTTTAGCAACAATCCTTCCACCAACGGAGACCAAGATAATTATATAAGGATTCTCTCCATCTGGGTCGGTTAACATCACCGGATTGTTGTTCGCATACGCATACCCATTCTCCGTGAGAATATCGTCCGCATCCCCTGGGTCTGGGTCTAGAGATAGGAATACGCCATGCTCCGGATAGTAGTACCGGGCAATCAGGTAATAGAGACCCGTTTCGTTGTCATATTGGTATCCTGCGTATCGATATGGGTTTTCGTCCTCTAAGTCGCCAGATTGGGAAAGAATGTTCCCCCATGCATCGTATTGATAACGGGCCACGATGTTTCCTTGCGCATCCGTTAGGGCGATGACATCGCCATGCGCGTTATAGTGATAGAAATACGTCGCCCCGCCTTTTTTCATTGCCAACAGCTGGCCGTTTTCTCCGTATACATACGATTGTACCACAGTTCCACTCGCATTGGTTTCATACAAGACGTTGAGGCTGTCGCCTTGGTAGTGGTAGTTCGTCACGACGCCATTCACATTCTTTTGGATGCGTCGGCCGTCTTCATCGTATTTGTACGTCACAAACGGCGCGCTTTCTCCTTTTCGAGTGATAGCGACAAGCTGATCGGCTTCGTTCCATTCATATTGGTACTCACCATCTTCGGTCCGATTGCCGTTTTCGTCATAACGGTACGTTTCCGCCAATAACTCGGTTCCATCTGCCGTCCCCACTGACAGACTTTTCACCAAGCCACGGTCATCATACGTGAAGGTTGCGCCCGCTCCGTTTCCAGTCGTAAACGTGCGAACGTGTCCTCTCTCGTCATGTAGCAAGTGAAATGACTCGTTAATCAACGGTAGCGGCTCGATTAGGTGTCGATGACTCCAATAAAAAAGGGGCTGTCCAATCAGTGGATTGTTCCGCTATTGGACGCCCCGTTCAACATGTGCCTGGCACTTAATAATGTACTAATTTACACTGTTCCAGCCAAGGAATCAGGTAATTACTTCTTTTTACTAATATGTAATTTTGTGTTATTTAATTTGCTCATCTATTGTAAATGTACTTCTCCCACCTACATTCTGTTAAGGGGTGGGAGACTTCTCAGTGGATATGTTAAATAAAAATGTTGATCATCTTAACCCCCGTTATTAGAAACCGACAACCTTCCATTGTATCTGAAGCCAATGCTTCATCAACGGGATTTCCAAAATAAAGCCACTTATCAGCAATGCTTCTCAACCCTTCTTCTATATCTTCTATCGAAAAACTTGTGTAGGTGCTTAGTTTCACTTCTACCACAAATAAATTGGGATCTTTCCAATATGGTTCGTTTTTTAAAATGGTGTAATTTGTAAAATTTCCCTTAAATACACTTATTACATTTTCTATAATTGAAAAAGATTCATTTTTATCTTGAGTGTATAAATATGATCGAATAAGCAAATTTCCCCCTCCTAAAACATAGGTGCAAGTTAAGACAATGAGCGTCTTCCATCAAGAATTGAATGGGAAGACGCTTTTGTCAAACTATTTTAAACACACTTTTTACTTATGATTGTTGTTCACATACGCATACCCATTCTGCGTGAGGATATCGTCCGCATCCCCTGGGTCTGGGTCTAGAGAAAGGAACACGCCATGCACCGGATGGTAGTACCGGGCAATCAGATAATACAGACCCGTTTCTTGGTCATATTGGTATCCCGCATATCGGTATGGGTTTTCATCCGCCAAGGCGCCAAACTGGGAAAGAATGTTCCCCCACGAATCATATTGGTAACGGAACACAATGTTTCCTTGTTGCTCATTTAGAGTGTGAATCGTCTATTTCTTTCGTTTCAATTTCTTTATTGTGATTTTGATATCGTCTAATAGTGCGCTTTCACTTAGCCATTTCCAAAATTTCTTTTTTGTTAAATACTTTTTTTCCTCAACAATTCTTTCAAGCCTTGATGCATCATCAGTATTTCCATATCTACCTATTGCAAGTATGGCATGATTCTTTAGTGTTGTATTAAAATCACCCGTTAAAATTTCAAAGAACTTATTTACTACATCCCTGGTAACTTTGTCCTTAGGAAATTTTTCCGCGAAAGCAAGTAGAGTAACGGCACTAAAAATACGCTCAAATTCCTCACTAAAGAGATCTTCTATTATAACTTTTGATGCTTCTGGATGATCAAATGAATGATAAATAGCCTCTGCTAATGCTTTATGAGAATAACGGGAATCTGGTTTTCTGTACTCCTTGATTATTTCTTCTATTCCACACATTATTTGTAATTTTGCTACCTTGATTTGTTCCAGTACCTCTTTGTTATCCGTCTTGATTTTGTCTAATTCTCTTATAGCATTGTAATCGCCAATTGTTCCTATCATAGCTATATCTGCGATTAAATCCGTGCCACTTTTTTTAGATAAATTGTGAATTTTTCTTTTTAATTGAGTTTCTTTACCCTCTAAAAAATCCAATACACTTTCTGCATAAGCTTTAACAAAAAATATCTCTGTCTCATCTTCAAGAATAGCTTTCAGAAAAGGGATTACACTACTGTCATTTAATAATTTCAATGTTTCTAATATCCCAATCTTACCATTAGGATCTACTTTATAAAAGTATTTTTGTAAGATAGTAATTATGTCCCTTCCCATCTTAGCTAAATCTTGAGCAACTATATCTATATTATGCTCATTAAAATTATTAACTAAATTTCTAACCGTCTCCTCATATTGATTCATATTTTTCACCCCTAAAACTATCAAAGAGGGACACACTCTAAGTGTGTGTCCCAAAATATCTTTAATAACTTGCCTTAATTATAATCCATGCGCCGGCTTTCTTATAATTCTTGAGTTGCCTTTTTACATAGCTTCTTTTCCAAGAACCTTTTGGTTTTAATTCAACGACAACCCTTCCTCTAAAAAATTGAAGGTCTGGACGTTTTTTAGTACCTCTTAATGGTTTATCATATTTGCCTCCAGGAACAACTCTTTTCATAGCTTTTGTCCATGCTTGGTGCGCGGCTCTCCCTCTAACATATGCAGGACCCTTAGTAATATTGTAAATATTTCTTGCAACTTTAGCTGCACGGTAAGCACCTGAGCCTATTCCACCGATAGCACCTAAACCAGCTCCTATTGCAACAGAACCCCACAACTTCCAACCTTTGAGACCTCTACTTTTTGCAGACTTATACGACGATACTCCTCCGATTAACGCTCCTACTGCCATCCACACCCAATGCCCATCTGGATCCACCAACATCACTGGATTGTTGTTCGCATACGCATACCCATTCTGCGTGAGGATATCGTCCGCATCCCCTGGGTCTGGGTCTAAAGATAGGAACACGCCATGCGTTGGATGATAGTATCGGGCAATTAAGTAATAGAGACCCGTTTCTTGGTCATATTGGTATCCCGCATATCGGTATGGGTTTTCGTCCGCCAAGGCGCCGGATTGGGAAAGAATGTTCCCCCACGCATCGTATTGGTAACGGGCCACGATGTTTCCTTGCGCATCCGTTAGGGCGATGACATCGCCATGGGCGTTATAGTGGTAAAAATACGTTGCTGTGCCTTTCTTCATGGCAAGGAGCTGACCGTTTTCTCCGTATATATACGATCTTACCACATTTCCACCCGCATCAGTTTCATACAGAACGTTGAGGCTGTCGCCTTGGTAATGATAGTTCGTAACGACGCCATTCACATTCTTTTGGATGCGTCGGCCGTCTTCATCGTATTTGTACGTCACAAACGGCGTGCTTTCGCCTTTTCTTGTGATGGAGACGAGCTGGTCGGCTGCGTTCCATTCATATTGATACTGGCCGTCTTCCAATCGGTTGCCGTTCGCATCGTACGTGATTGTTTCGTCACCGAAACGAACCAACTGATTCGCCGCATTATAATCAGCCGTTGTCGTCGCCGACTGCCCATCCTTGGTTTTCACGATTTGCTTCCGGTTTCCGAATCCGTCATAGGCATATTCGACTTTTGTACCATCTGGCCATTGTTCGGTCTTCAACTGATCGAGCTCATCATAGCTGTACACCGTGACGTCCCCGTTCGACGTTTCGATTCGCGTCCGATTGCCGTTTTCGTCATAACGGTACGTTTCCGCCAATAACTCGGTTCCATCTGCCGTCCCCACTGACAGACTTTTCACCAAGCCGCGGTCATCATACGTGAAGGTGGCTCCCGCTCCGTTTCCAGTCGTAAATGTGCGAACGTGTCCTCTTTCGTCATAATCAAAGCGATACGTATACGTTCCGTCTTGGACGATGGTATTTTGGTCCAAGGCATTGTATTGATAGGTGACGGTTTGGCTAAACGATCCATGCGAGAACAGGAACTGTTGCAATTTATCCGAGGTGATCGGATACGTCCATTTTTGCAATCCCCCGCGGTCGGACTGTTCGATGACCCGATTCGCCGAGTCAAATTTTCTTGTCTTCGTCGTGCCATCCTTTACATATTGCACAGACAGTTCGTTTCCGTTTTTGTCGTAACTGAATTCGTAATACGGAACTCCATTGTAAGAAATCGTGTCGACCCGTTCCGTCCCGTCATACGTCCATTGAATTGTATTTCCTTTCGGCAAGACGGTTTTAATTTTATTGCCGTTCGCATCATATTCATTTGTTGTCACATCGTTAAGCGGACCGACCGTTTTCAGAAGTTTTCCCGTCTTATCATAAGAATAGGTAAATCCTTGTGACGGACCGCTGCTCGTTTGAATGACTTTCGAAGTCATGTTACCGTTCAAGTCATAGTCATAGTTGACAGAAGTTCCGTTCGCCAATAAGAGTTGTTTTAAACGATTGGATGGGTCATACTTGTACTGTTTTTGATTTCCCTTCTCATCGTATTCGCTCAACAGATTTCCTACGGCATCATAGTTCTTTTTCGTGACATACCCGGCTTCATCGGTTTCTTCCTCTACATAGTTGCCATTGGCGTCATACTTGTTTTTCGTTACGACGTTGCCTTCCATCAAGCGAATGGCGTCAAACCAGACCGTTCCTGTGTAGTTTCCGCGGAACATAGCGGATACGTCCACTTTGTCAATAGGCTTAGACGGATTGATCGAAATGGCCGCACGGTTCCAATCTTGCGTACCGATCGGAAAATCAGCCGTATACGTTTGAGTCGTTCCGTCTACAAAATACACGTTCGCGGTAATGGAATAATCGCTTGCACTCACGGTACCGTTGGCTTTGACATCCTGCGCTTTGGAAAGACCTGTGAGTGTCAGACGAAGCGGCGTATCACTTGAAGTTTGCCCTACGATCACCGTCTGCTTATATTCACTCGCTGATTGTGTGGTGCTGGTTCTCGATATTTTGAGAGAGTAAGCCCCGTCGAACGATTCCGTATGATCGACGCTTCCGCCCGTTCCGCTCCAATTCGTCACGCTTCCTTCGAAGCTGCTGTTTAACACGGGATTATAGCTGGAAGAAACTTGGGCTTCCTCTAATTGAACATTATCAAACCATGCTTCCCCTGATGCGGTTGGTGATTGATGCTCGACCTCTAAATAGACGCGTACTTTCGCCACGTTCGAAGGAGTGGTAAACGTCACTTGCCGCTCTGTCCAAGGTCTTGTGCCTACCAATTGACTATAACGATTGTCCGCCCAAGAAATTCGACGATTTTGGCTATCTAAAAATTCAACATTAAAGAACGCACTGGCTTTCGTTAAATTTGTTTTGATTTTTCCACTTAATGTGTATGTCGCATTCGGTTTTACCGCAATTTCTTGAGTAGCGGCCACATAACCGCCTTCTGTACTAGGCGACGTGGAATTCACTGTGATTTTTAACTTCTTTCGTCCATTCAACCCATTATAAACATTCGTATCTTCCTGTAACTGCCCGGAATCATACGAACGAAGCACAGTCCAAGCGGTCGTTCCCTGTTCAAAGCCGTGATTAGAGAGTAAATTGGTCGCACTGCCCAATGCGTCACTTTCTTCAATCACATTTCCATAGGAATCGTACTTCGCTACAGAAGACGTTTTTCCCGATTGATCGGTTTCGGATACTGGATTTAAGCCATCATACGCAACCGTTGTCTTGTCGCCTTCTGTATCTGTCATGGAGATAACATCGTTATTTGGATTATACTGGTATGTTTCGGTCCCATAGCTATCCTTCGCTGTTAACACATTTCCATTCGCATCGTACGTATATGATTCCGTCGGTGTAGTGGCCCCAACATCATTCGGATCGTATGATTCCTTTAAATTGTTGCCTTCATACACATATTTCGTTGTAATATTTAAGCCGCCTACGTCATCCACAACCTCAATCGGGTTACCCGCCTCGTTGAAAGTATATTGAGTTTTGCGGCCATTCGGCTTTTGTATGAGCAATCGCCGTTCCGTTGGATCATAGGTCAATGTGTATACATGGTCTTCAGAATCACGTACTTGACTGAGCCTGTCACCATCGTACACGAACTGATTGACAACTGGCTGATCCTCCGTATGTGTCGGCTCGAATACTTTTACTAGACGATCAATCTCATTGTATTCATATCTTGTCACTTCTCCGCCCGTCTGAGTCACCGTCGTTAACAAATCATTCGTGTAGCCATATGTCACCGTCCGATTCATCGGGCCTATGATTTTTTCGATCTTTCCGTCTGGACGATACTGAATGTCTAATTTTCTTCCCGATGCGTCCGTAATCGACGTAAGCTTTCCATTCAAATAACCGTACGTCGTTGCGTTCCCATGACCGTCGACCATTTTGGTTAACTTGCCATCGCTTTTATTAAAATACATTTTCGTTTGATCTTTCGATTTCACGATCCACTCAGTGGTCGTTTCACTTAATTCCAAATAAACACCGGTTGGCGCTTGGTATGTTCCGTCGGCTCGTTTCATAAATATGTGAAGCGTCCCGTCTTCATCCGTCAATCGCGCTTCATTTCCTTGCGCGACGATATTCATTTCCGCATCGCTGTGCCAGCCTTTTCCGAATAAACCGGTCCATGGAGACAAGCTATTGTAGGTTCTGGATAGACCAAGTCCTAGCCCCCTACCTGAAATCGAAACATCTTGTTCATCTATCATGAGATTACCCGTAGCGGCATTGACGCTCCCATACGGCACATCAATGATCGACCAGTAATCTTCCTCCCCTAAATATTCAACCGCCTCAGGAATTTTGACCGTGAATGCATTGCTCGAAAAGATGGTCTCACCGTCCGCATCATAGGCACTGAGACGGAACCAATAGCTCGTGCTCGTTGCGTATTTTGTTCCCATTTTCGCATACATTGGCGAAGGATCTCTCGGTAGTTCTAATCCTTTTCCATCATGATGCAGCGTTAAAGTACTAGAATTCCCTTGTTCGATTTCTTCAGGGGTCGGCCAAATTCCTTTATTTTGTGTCGTCCAATGATCTACATCTCCTACATCAAAGGCTTCATAGTAAAGCCCATTAAAAATCCAAACCTTGTACCCCGTAGCACCCTCGATTTTATCCCAATCTAGCATGACATAACCAGAGTGACTGCCTAACTGGTTACTGTAGGAAAATCCTGAAGGCGCTGGTGGTATCAGCAACTCCGAAATTTTCGGCATATACGCATCCGAAAAGACGGTTTCCCCTTGAGAGTTATAGGCACTTACTCGAATCCAGTAGTTGGTAGCCGTTGCGTATTTTGTTCCTGCATTAGCGTAGACCGGGGACGGGTCAACAGCTAATTCTGTGCCAAGACCATCGTTTACATGCAACTTATATCTACCTGCATGAATTTCCGTGGAGGTTGGCCAATACTTTTTGTTTTTCGTTGTCCAAGAAGTGACGTTCCCGACATCTAACGATTCATAGTAGGAACCGTTAAAAATCCAAATTTTATACCCCGTCGCTCCACTCACAGGATTCCATTTGAAATCGATATATCCTGTTCCATTTCCGTTTGTATAACTTACCCCCGTCGGAGCAGATGGTTTTGCCAAATTCGGAATGGTCGGCATATACGCGCCTGACATGGCGCTTTCGCCTTGAGGAAAAATCGCACTGACTCGGAACCAGTAGTTCTTGCTATTCGGATAACTTCCTCCTGAATTTCGATAGACCGGGGAAGGATCGACAGCAAGCTCCGTCCCTAACTGATCTTGGTGCAGGTCGTATCTTCCAGCGCTAATTTCAGAAGGGGTCGGCCAGATTTTTTTCCCCTTTGTACTCCAGGAAGTGACATTGCCTACATCAAACGCTTCATATGATTTCCCGTTATAAATCCAAACTTTATAACCCGTAGCACCAGGAACCGGATCCCATGATAAATTGATATATCCTGTGCCATCCCCATTACTGAAGGCCGTTCCTGTCGGCGTATTTGGAACTGGTATCGTATACGTAACAGACAAATATGGTTTATAACTGCTATTCGTGGTGGAGACAACCTTTTTCCAATACGTTTGTCCATTGCCATTCGTATGAAGTTTAAATCCGTAATTTGGCTTTGTCCCGGATGCCCATTCTTTTACCGTATTCGTTACATCAAATTGCGCCCATTGGTCTCTTGCGACATCAACCTTGCCAATGTTGGTGGAGGAAGGTTTATTATTCCATGTTAAAGTGCTCGCAGACCATGAGCCGTTGACCGCATCCAACCATAAGCCGGTTGCGGTTGTTGCATAATAGGAGTGTGTAACGTACACGTTAAAAGTAGCGTTCGTTACGTTCATGTTTTCAACGTCGGATATGTCAGGGTTCAAAAACCCATAACAAGTCCCTGTCATTCCATCATAATAACCGACTTTTAACACATATTGCCCTTGCCCAGCATCCCATTTACTTGATGCAGAACTATAGTTCGTTGTCGGATAGGCGCTCATTACAAATGCATCAGCAGCAATAGCAACAGAAGTGCTAGGGTCAATATAAACCGGATAGACGCGCTTCGGATCTTTCAACCACTGCGGATCAGCTTTAACCGTTAAAATATACCCTTGATCATCCTGTTGAAGTTCGTATGTTACATGTTCCGAGCGCTGTGCTTCTCCCGAGTGTTCGTCGATATTCGAATCGACCATAAATGGTTTAGGGAGTTCAAATACTTTTTCATTTTCTTTGTTTGTAAATAAAATCGATCCATCGTCTTGAATATTGGCATGCAAATCGGTTTTCAAACGAAATTTGAAAATGTGATAGCCCGTAAAAGAGTGAAGAACTAAATCTTCTTTCGTTGATTCGTTAAATACGATATTTTGCAAGTCTATATTTGGAAAAATATTTTTATGCACAATCTTATTGTCTTTTTTCTTATAAATAGCGGGAACATCTTTCGCTTGAATCGGCTTCAGTCCATTCCCTGATGCTTCTAAAATAGAATAAGAAATGGAATATTCATTATACAGAAATTTTGCATATTCTCCATCCACCATTTTCTTGTAAAAACGAGGTTCCAAAATCGTATTCTCTGCTTGAACATGATTGGGATGGTCGATGAAGAAAGTGGAAACTTCCTCAAATTGTTTTTCGTTCTTTTTCTTAATATGAATCGGTTCAAAGAAAATTTTTCTGGTAAACGTACCATCACCATTGTAATACACTTTCGTATTCTCTGTTCGTTCCCCTATCAGCTCTCCCGGCTTCAAGTTGATGCTGGGCGCTTCTGGTACTTTAAGAGGTGATTGTTTCATCGCATTGTCAGATTTAGAATAGATGAACTCCGCCAATCCCTCCATAGGAATACTCGTAAAAACTAATAAAAATACTAACCACCAAACAAACCATGTCCTTAGATGCCTCATGTTTTCTCTCCCTATCAATCCTAAGTTGTCTAATTCGAACTGCATGAGGAGATTTTATGCTATAAAAAACATACTCGCAATATTTTTCGACAAACAACTTTCGTCATTATTCGACAGAAATCGATTTTATCACTTAACCTTTCAAACAGTAGTGATAACGGTTTTTTTCAATTGTTTTGTACGATCATCCCGCTATGAGGAATGTGAGGAGTAGATGAACAATTAATGATTTTTTTGGAGGATTTGATTATACTTATTCAAGAAAAGTACAATGAAACATTAACCGCGCCTACTGATGAATCCGCCGAGGACAAATCTTTTAGATTGGGCTCCAATTTCGCATATTTTGATGTACTTGATTTGACAGAATGCCAATTGACAATACACGGAATAAATTCTAATATTATACGAATGTTGCTACTTTCTTAACTTGTTGACCATGAGAAACACTCATTTGTCTAGTCTGAACTTTCAACAAACCACAAAAACAAAATTAATCCTGATACGAAGACATCCTTATTTGATAAAACGATATAAATTCAACAGAGGGATACAAAAATGAGTAAAGCAAAAATTATATTTACTACCATGACAGGCGTTATCATAGGGTTAATCGTTAGTCTTTTATTATTAGTCATAAAAAGTACCGCAAAGGATTTTTTAAAAACATACTCCCTCGATTGGGTTATTGATGTGCTACTCTTTCTTGTATTTATTTTCATTGTAGTGCAATATATCCAAAAGAAAAGAAAAACTTGAAAGAAAGGATGCCCTCATGCGAAGGCATCCTTATTTTTTACTTCTTCAAGTTGTAGAATGTTTTTATTCCATCGTATACTGCTGTTTCACCTAGTTGATCTTCAATGCGAAGCAATTGGTTGTATTTCGCGACGCGGTCTGTGCGTGATGGCGCACCTGTTTTAATTTGACCCGCGTTTGTTGCGACGGCGATGTCTGCGATGGTGCTATCTTCTGTTTCACCAGAACGGTGAGAAATAACAGCTGTGTAGCCTGCGCGTTTTGCCATTTCAATCGCTTCAAATGTTTCGGTTAACGTACCGATTTGGTTTACTTTAATTAAGATCGAGTTGCCGACACCTTGTTCGATGCCTTGTGCTAATTTTTTCGTATTTGTTACGAATAAATCGTCACCGACAAGTTGTACTTTTTTGCCAAGGCGTTCTGTTAATAATTTATGACCAGCCCAGTCGTTTTCGTCTAAGCCGTCTTCGATCGAGATGATCGGATATTTGTTGACAAGCTCTTCATACCAAGCAACCATTTCTTCCGACGTTTTCACAACACCTTCGCCTTCTAAATGGTATTTGCCTGTTTCTTTGTTATATAGCTCAGAAGATGCCACGTCCATCGCAAGCATCACTTCTGTGCCTGGTTTGTAGCCTGCTTTTTCAATCGCTTCAATAATTGTTTCAAGCGCTTCTTCGTTTGATTTTAAGTTTGGCGCAAAGCCGCCTTCATCACCAACAGCTGTATTGTAGCCTTTTGCTTTTAACACTGATTTTAAGCTATGGAAAATTTCCGCACCCATACGGAGCGCTTCACGGAAGTTTGGTGCGCCCACTGGCATAATCATAAATTCTTGAATGTCAACGTTGTTATCTGCATGCGCACCGCCGTTTAAAATGTTCATCATTGGCACTGGCAATGTTTTTGCGTTAAATCCGCCTAAATATTGATATAGAGGAATGCCTAAGTAGTCAGCAGCTGCGCGTGCAACAGCCATCGATACGCCAAGAATAGCGTTAGCACCTAATTTCCCTTTATTTTCTGTACCGTCTAGTGCAATTAATGCACGGTCGATGGCAACTTGCTCTGTCACATCGTAGCTACCAATTAATGCTGGTGCAATGACTTCATTTACGTTTTTCACTGCTTGTAATACACCTTTACCAAGGTAACGGCCTTTGTCACCATCACGCAATTCAACCGCTTCGTATTCACCAGTTGAAGCTCCGCTCGGTACGAGCGCACGTCCGAACGCACCGGATTCTGTGTATACTTCTACTTCTACTGTCGGATTGCCGCGAGAGTCTAATACTTCACGAGCATAAATGTCGATAATTGTTGGCATCGTTCATCTCTCCTTTTACAATGTTAGTTTTGAATTAATGTTTTTCCTGTCATTTCTTTTGGTTGTTGTAACCCGAGTAAATGAAGCATCGTTGGCGCTAAATCGCCTAAAATGCCATCTTGTCGAAGCGTAATGCCTTTTTTCGTCACGATCACAGGCACCGGATTTGTCGTATGCGCCGTATTCGGACTGCCGTCTGGATTTAACACTTCGTCGGCATTTCCGTGGTCTGCAGTAATAATCGCAATACCGCCTTTTGCAAGAATCGCATCGACAACTTTTCCTAAACATTCATCGACTGCTTCGACCGCTTTAATCGTTGGTTCTAATTTTCCAGAGTGACCGACCATGTCCGGATTGGCGTAGTTTAAAATAATCGCATCGAATTTATCTGCGTCAATTTCTTTTAATAGCGCTTCTGTTACTTCGTATGCGCTCATTTCTGGCTTTAAGTCGTATGTTGCTACTTTTGGCGAGTCAATTAAAATACGCTCTTCGCCAGGGAACTTTTCTTCACGTCCGCCGCTCATAAAGAATGTAACGTGCGGATATTTTTCTGTTTCGGCAATACGCAATTGTTTTAACCCATTTTGTGACAATACTTCACCGAGCGTATTATCAAGGTTCGTCGGCTTAAATGCCACGTACCCTTTTACTGTTTCACTAAAGTGCGTTAAGCATACGAAAAATAAGTTTTTCGGATGTTTCGGTCCACGATCGAATGAACGGAAGTCGTCATTCGTAAACGTGTTTGAAATTTGAATCGCACGGTCAGGACGGAAATTGTAAAAAATGACCGCATCATTATCTTGAATCGTTGCGACTGGCGTTCCGTCTTCACGGACGATCACAGACGGCAAGACGAACTCATCGTAAATGCCGTTTGCGTACGAATCATCGATGCACGCAAGCGGATCACGGTATGATGGACCTTCGCCGTATACCATCGCACGATATGCTTTTTCGACACGCTCCCAACGTTTATCGCGGTCCATCGAGTAATAACGACCCGATAATGTCGCGATTTCACCGACACCGATTTGTGCGATTTGTTCATTTAACTGTTGAATGTACGTTTTCGCTGTTTGCGGACCGACGTCACGTCCGTCTAAAAAGCCGTGAATATACACGTTTTTTACGCCTTCTTTTGCCGCGAGCTTCAAGAGGGCAAACAAATGATTAATGTGGCTATGCACGCCACCGTCCGAAAGAAGACCAAAGATGTGTAAATTTGTTCCGTGTTTTTTCACATGGTCCATCGCTGCTAAAAACGTTTCGTTGCGCTCAAACTCCCCTTCGCGAATAGCGATATTCACACGCGTTAAACTTTGGTATACAATACGCCCAGCACCGATGTTCAAATGACCAACTTCAGAGTTTCCCATTTGCCCTTCAGGTAAGCCAACGGCTTCCCCGCATGCGGTTAACGTTGCATGTGGGTATTCATTCCAATAGCGATCAAAGTTTGGCTTTTTCGCTTGGGCGACCGCGTTGCCAAACGTTTCTTCACGAAGAGCAAAGCCGTCTAAAATAATTAATGCTACTGGTTTTTTGCTCATTTTCCTGCCTCCACGAGTTGTAAAAACGATTGTGGTTGTAAGCTCGCACCGCCAACAAGCGCACCGTCAATATGTTCTTCCGCTAAAAACGCACCGATATTTTCCGGTTTTACGCTACCACCGTATTGAATGCGTACCGCATTAGCCGCTTCTTGTGAAAATTTGTTCGCAATGACTTGTCGAATGTAGCCGCATACGTTGTTGGCATCGTCTGCTGTGGACGATTTTCCTGTTCCAATCGCCCAAATTGGCTCATAGGCGATGACGACTTGCTTTACTTGTTCTTCTGTTAAGCCTTCAAGCGCTTTTTCAACTTGTGCACCAACGACTTCGTTTGTGCGGTTGCTTTCGCGCTCTGCTAACGTCTCTCCGCAACAAACAATCGGTACAAGTCCATGTTTAAACGCAGCAACTACTTTTTTGTTGACTGTTTCATCTGTTTCAGCAAACATTTCACGGCGTTCGGAGTGCCCAATGATGACATACTCAACTCCGAGATCTTTTAACGCAACAGGACTAATTTCCCCTGTAAAAGCACCTTGCTCTTCAAAATGCATGTTTTGCGCACCAATTTTCACATTTGTTCCCTTTGTTGCCTCAACTAAATGGGCTAAAAATAACGCTGGGGCACATACGACCGTGTCCACTTGCTCGTTTGAAGGAACGGCATGTTTTACTTCTTCCACAAATTGAAGCGCTTCGTTTAACGTTTTATGCATTTTCCAGTTTCCTGCAATAATCGGCTTCCGCATCGCTTTTAGCTCCTTTCTTACTTATCATTTAAAGCTACGACACCTGGAAGTTGTTTACCTTCCATAAATTCAAGCGACGCCCCGCCACCTGTTGAAATGTGATCCATTTTGTCTGCAAGTCCAAATTTTTCAACTGCCGCTGCTGAATCCCCGCCGCCGATGACTGTATACGTATCTTGCGCGTCAGCAAGCGCTTGTGCGACAGCTTTTGTTCCTTCAGCGAACGCGTCCATTTCGAACACACCCATCGGACCGTTCCAAATAACAAGTTTCGATTTCAAAATGACGTCGCGATACAATTCGCGTGTTTTCGGACCGATGTCAAGTCCTTCCCAATCACTTGGAATTTCGTCGATATTGACTACTTTTTTGTTCGCGTCGTTTGAAAAATCGTCAGCTACGACTGCATCCACAGGCATGTAGAAGTTTACGCCTTTTTCTTTCGCTTTTTCCATGAACGATTTCGCTAATTCAATTTTATCCTCTTCTAGTAACGATTTTCCAATTTCATGACCGAGCGCTTTTACAAATGTGTACGCTAATCCGCCACCAATAATTAAATTATCGACTTTGTCTAGTAAGTTTTCGATGACACCAATTTTATCTTTTACTTTTGCGCCACCAATAATTGCCGTAAACGGACGGTCCGGGTTTGATAACGCCTTTCCTAACACTTCGATTTCTTTTTCCATTAAAAATCCAGCGACAGCAGGCAAGTGATGGGCAATTCCTTCTGTCGATGCATGTGCGCGATGTGCTGCACCGAACGCATCGTTTACGTATATATCAGCAAGTTCTGCAAATGCTTTTGCTAACTCTGGATCGTTTTTCTCTTCGCCAGGATAGAAGCGTACGTTTTCAAGCAACAACACATCGCCTTCATTCATTTCGGCAATCGCAGCTTTCACCGCATCGCCATACGCTTCATCTGTTTTCACAACACGTTTGCCGAGCAGTTCGCTCAGACGTTCTGCCACAGCATTTAAGCGCATCTCTTCAACGACTTTTCCTTTCGGGCGACCAAGATGGCTCGCTAAAATGACTTTTGCTCCTTGCTCCATTAAATATTGAATCGTTGGGAGCGCGGCGCGAATACGCGTATCGTCAGTTACGACACCGTTTTGCATTGGCACGTTGAAATCGACGCGGCAAAATACACGTTTTCCTTTCACATCAATGTCACGAACTGTTTTTTTGTTCATGGAAAGGCCTCCTTATTCGTGTGATACATAGAAAGGGAGTGGGGATGATCCCCGCTCCCCTTCTCGGTATGTCCAACTATTTATTATAAACCGTTTTGGGCAAACAATCCAAAAAATTATAAACCTTTTGATGCAATGTATGCAGCAAGGTCAACAACACGATGAGAATATCCTGTTTCGTTGTCGTACCAAGAAAGAACTTTCACCATGCGACCTTCCATGACCATTGTTGAAAGCGCATCGATTGTCGAAGAAGCTGTTGAACCGTTGTAGTCACGAGAAACAAGCGGCTCTTCGCTGTAAGCAAGAATGCCTTTTAATTCACCTTCTGCCGCTGCTTTTAACGCTGCGTTTACTTCTTCAACAGTGACTTCTTTTTCAAGTTCAGCAACAAGGTCAACAACAGATACGTTTGGTGTTGGTACGCGCATCGCCATACCATTTAATTTTCCTTTTAATTCAGGCAATACAAGTGCTACCGCTTTTGCTGCACCTGTTGATGTTGGGATGATCGATTCTGCTGCTGCGCGTGCACGACGTAAATCTTTGTGTGGTAAGTCAAGAATTTGTTGGTCGTTTGTATACGCGTGAACAGTTGTCATCATACCACGGATGATGCCGAATTTTTCATGTAATACTTTTGCAAATGGCGCTAAGCAGTTTGTTGTACAAGATGCGTTTGAAATGACATGATGGTTTGCTGGATCATATTTGTCTTGGTTTACGCCCATGACGATTGTAATGTCTTCATTTGTCGCTGGTGCAGAAATGATCACTTTCTTCGCACCTGCTTCTAAATGTTTCGCTGCGTCTTCGCGTTTTGTGAAACGTCCTGTTGATTCAACAACGATATCGACACCAAGCTCGCCCCATCCTAAGTTTGCTGGGTCGCGCTCTGCTTTTACAATAATTTCTTTGCCGTTGACAACGATGTTATTACCATTTACTGTAACTTCTGCATCTAAAGTGCCGTGAACAGAGTCATATTTCAAAAGATGTGCTAACGTTTTTGCATCTGTTAAGTCGTTAACTGCAACTACTTCAATTTCAGGATTTTTTAATGCTGCGCGAAATACGTTACGGCCGATACGACCAAAACCGTTAATACCAATTTTTACTGCCATCGTTTTTGTCCTCCTTTGGAATTGTAGGAATATATTTTAGAGGGATGAATCATCCCGTACTAACTGTTTTGCTGCACCTTCATCTGTAATTAAGATGCACCGATTTGCCTGTTTCATATACGCTTGAATTGCTTTTGCTTTCGAAGCGCCTCCTGCGACTGCAATGACACAAGGAACGTGGCGTACATCTTCGAGTTGAATACCAACTGTATTTACTTTATGAACAACTTCTCCATATTGATTAAAGTAATATCCAAACGCCTCCGCCACCGCTTTATTTTGCTCAATTTTTGCCATCTCTTCTGGAGGGGTTTTTCTTCGCTCCGCCATCGTTTTCGCGTCACCTATACCGTGAATGACGATCGTTGATGACTTAATTAATTCAAGCACTTCTTTAATGGCAGGCTCTTCAATAATTGATTGATACGTTTCAGCACTTAATTGATCAGGAACATGTAGCAAACGATAATGTCCCATTGCTTTTTCAGCCATGCGCGCACAGATCGTGTTTGCTTGATTTGTTACATCTTCTCCAAGTCCACCGCGCGCTGGAACAAATAGTACATCGCGGTATTTGACATCAGGTGTCATCATTTCAGCAACCGCAGCAAGGGTTGTTCCACCAGTTACTGCCACAATGTCATTTCCTTTTAGTGAGTGCTTTATACGTGAGACACAAGCTCTTCCCATCTCTCTTTTCACCCAAGGAGACTGATCACTATCACCAGCAACGACAATGACATCTTCGACAGGAAGTTTCTTTTTTATTTTTCTTTCCAACTCTTTTAGCCCTAACACTTCTCGCATCATGTCTTCAAGTTGCATGAGCACATCATTTCCTTCCGACGTCACGCTCATGCCTGCAGCTGTTATATCAAGCAAGTTTTGTTCCTTTAAAAACTGCACTTCCGACCGCAAGACACGCTCGCTAATTCCTAAGTTTAGCGAAAGCGTCCGCCGTCCGATCGGTTGCATTAAGCGAATGTGCTGCAAAATTTCATAACGTTTTTGCATAATAGCGAGAAGATCAGGCAACAATTTTCGTTGAACATCAATCCATTGTCGCATGACTTATTCTTCCTTTTTACTCACTTTTTTCTCTATCTGGACGTTTTAAGTCCCACTACGTCATATTGTGTCCCACTTGGTCCAAAAAAATTCACCCCTGCTACAACTTTATTGTAACAGGAAGTGAAACGTTATTCAACTGCTTCGCATTTGTTGTAATCGCTTTCTTATGACATCTTTGTGAATGCGACCGTACGCAACGATATGTCCATCGATTTCAATGACAGGAATCATAAGATGGTACTGTTCGAGTAATCGCTCATCTTTATAAATATCGACTTCTTCCCACTCCACTTGTAACTCGCGAAGGATAGATTTGGCTTCATCGCAAAGACAGCAGTTTTGTTTCGAATATACGACGACTTTCATGTTTTGTCCCCTTCATGCATATTGCTTTCGTTTCGAAGCTGGCGGAATATGAAGTTGTTCACGATATTTCGCAACCGTTCGCCGCGCTACACAAATATTGTAGCGTTGCTCGAGTAAATCAGCAATGTTTTGATCAGAAAGAGGTTTTTGCCCATTTTCTTGCTTAATTAATTCCGCAATTAAGCTTTTTACTTTTTCTTGAGACGCATGTTCATCCACACCGCTTGTAAAAAAGCGACGCATGTCAATTAAACCGTGGGGGGTTTGCATATATTTATTCTTCACTGCGCGACTGACAGTCGATTCATGAATGTTTAGCGCCGTTGCAACTTCGCGCATCGTAAGTGGCTTCATATGGAGCGAACCTTTCTCAAAATAATCGCGTTGTCGATAAACGAGCTCACATGCAATTTGCTCAATCGTCGTGGCTCGCTGAGTTAAACAACGTTGAATCCAAAGAAACTGTTGTCTTTTTTCTTCAATATATTTTTGAACACGCGGATCATCCGTCTGTACTTTTCGTTCGTACGATTCATTCCATACGATTGTTGGAATGATGTCTTCATTTATCGTTACACTCCATGCCCCATTACTATATGACACGATGACATCGGGCACAATGTACGTCATTTGTTCATCGTTATACAAACTTCCTGGGCGTGGATGAAGCGTACGAATAAGCTCCCACACTCGCTGTAAGTCTGCTAACTCCACACCTAGTTTTGCTTTCATTTCTTTCCATTTTTTATGAACAAATGGCTCGAAATACTCCGTCACAATCGTCTCTGCTAGCTCATTCCTTTGAGGAAGACGAATGAGTTGTAAATATAGACAATGCGGCAAATTTTCCGCTCCTACCCCCGCAGGATCAAGTGAACGTAAAATATGAAGTGCCCGCGACACAATCGTTTCTTCTATTTGAAGATGGCAAGCCGCCTCTGCAATTGTTGTATGCAAATAACCATATTCATCAAGTGACGCAATTAAATAATCAAGTGCTCTTCTCTCTTTGTCACATATATACATTCCGACAAGTTGAGCATGCAAATGAGAAGCGAGTGAACGATTAAAAGCGCTTACATTTTCGATATAATGCTTCTGATCCGTTCGTTCTCGTCGCTTATTAACCGTTCGTTTTCGTTCGCGTAGCTCGATAAATGGATTTTCAAGCGCCTGCTCATGTAAAAGCGATTGTAACTCTAGCGTCGAATATTGCAACAATTCAATCGCCTGTACAAGCTCTTTTGTCAACGCAACTTTTAGCTCTTGCCTTTGCGTTAATTGCATCTCCATTCATGCCATCTCCCTTCATCCTCATTTTATCATCTCTTTTAGGGAGAGACGATAAAAACATATTGGATGTTTTTTCTACTATGCATATGCACCGACGGCATGTTATCATTCTTATAGAACAAGCGAGCAAGCCTCGCAAAATTCATCCATTCGTCCGGTGTGGCTCACCGGACTTTATTTTTTTATGTAAAAAGTAAAAACCCCCTGCTTGCTATGTAAGCAGGGGGTGACTGACGCCCTCGGCAGGATTCGAACCCACGCTAAGAGAACCGGAATCTCTCGTGCTATCCACTACACTACGAGGGCATAATGATAAATGCACTTACCATTATAGTGAAGAAGAAAAAAAAATGCAATAGCGGTGACGTTTAAAATTTCAAAAAGCGGAAACGATGAAAGAAGGGATGCAGAAGAAAAAAAGCGAATACATATAAATAAAAGGTATTTCATTTGACCTTTATTGACCTTTTTTGTATGATAAAAGTACATAAAAAACGATCTATCGGAGGAGGAAGAGCATGAACTTAATTCCTACAGTCATTGAACAAACGAGCCGTGGAGAACGCGCATATGACATTTACTCTCGCTTATTAAAAGACCGCATTATTATTTTAGGAAGTCCAATTGACGATCATGTAGCAAACTCAATCGTATCTCAGCTTTTATTTTTAGCAGCCGAAGATCCTGAAAAAGACATTTCCCTTTACATTAACAGCCCTGGTGGTTCGATTACAGCAGGCATGGCGATTTACGATACAATGCAATTTATTAAGCCAGACGTATCAACGATTTGTATCGGTATGGCAGCTTCTATGGGAGCATTTTTACTTGCAGCTGGCGCTAAAGGAAAACGTTTCGCATTGCCAAATAGTGAGATCATGATTCACCAACCGCTCGGTGGTGTGCAAGGTCAAGCAACAGAAATTGAAATTGCAGCGAAACGTATTTTATTCTTGCGCGACAAATTAAACCGCATCTTATCTGAAAATACAGGGCAACCGATCGAAGTGATCGAGCGCGATACAGATCGCGATAACTTTATGACAGCAGAAAAAGCAAAAGAATACGGTTTAATTGACCGCGTATTAACGCGCGTTGATGAAAAATAAAACAAGGCGGTTCCCCCGCCTTGTTTTATTATGATTCTTGTTCAACATATTGAACAAGCTTATTTAACGCTTCTTGCTCATCGGATCCGTTTGCATAAATGGTAATGACGGCTCCTGAATGGATCGCTAAACTCATCAATCCCATAATGCTTTTCGCATTCACTTTTTTACCGTCTTTTTCAATATAAATATCAGCTGAAAAGCGGTTTGCTTCTTGAACAAACAACGCAGCTGGACGCGCTTGCAATCCTGTTTTTAACCGTACTTCCACTTGTTTTTCTACCATCATGCATTCCTCCCATAGTTTATAAAGATTTATGAAAATCAATAGGCTGACCGGCCCGAAGTCGCTCGGCAATTTCATCTAGTTTGCGCAGACGATGGTTAATGCCAGATTTGCTAATTTTCCCGCCAGAAACCATCTCCCCAAGCTCTTTTAGCGTCACATCTTGATATTCAATGCGCAATTTTGCAATTTCACGAAGTTTTTCCGGGAGTTGATCAAGTCCAATCGTCTCATCAATATAACGAATATTTTCCACTTGGCGTAAAGCTGCTCCAATTGTTTTGTTTAAGTTCGCCGTTTCGCAATTAACAAGCCGATTCACGGAGTTGCGCATATCCCGCACGATGCGCACATCTTCAAAGCGGAGTAGCGCTTGATGCGCTCCGATAATGCTTAAAAACTCGGCAATTTTCTCTGCTTCTTTTAAATACGTAATAAACCCTTTTTTTCTTTCTAACGTGCGAGCATGTAAATAAAAAGCCGTGTTCATCAGTTCACAAAGCGATTCGTTATGTTCACGATATAGAGAGAAGATTTCTAAATGATAAGACGATGTTTCTGGATTGTTGATAGATCCCCCTGCCAAAAAAGCCCCGCGCAAATACGAACGCTTGCAACATTTTTTTTGGACAAGTTCCGGTGAAATGGAATGGACAAACGAAAATCCTTCTTCCATAATTTTTAAATCCGATAACAATTCAGATGTTCCTTCGACAACACGTACGATATATACATTATTTTTCTTTAAGCGCATCTTTTTACGCACAAGTAACTCGACTGCTACGTTGTATCCTTTTTTTAATAACGTATAAATACGCCTTGCGATTGCAGCATTTTCTGTTTGAATATTTAACAATAAACGTCGGTTTGAAAATGAAATGGAACCGTTCATTCGAATTAAAGCAGATAACTCTGCTTTTAAACAACAAGACTTCACTTCGATACCCGTTAATTCCTTCTTTGTTTCTGATGCAAACGACAACGATTCCACCTCCTATACATGTGTGTCGTGCGAAGGAGGTGCAAGAAGCGAAACGAGCAACGCCGCTATTTTTTTCGTATCATGACGCACCGTTCCATCTCGTTCATCAATGAGCGCATCACAAATGACTTGTAAACCGAGCGCCTCTAACTCTCGTATATCACAAACGACCGGTGCGGCAAATTCTTTCGCATATCGCTCTTTTGTTTCTGGCAAAATCGGGGCATTATTAACAATGACTGCATCTAAAAATGCACACGCCATATGATCATAAAGCGCTTGCACATGATCGCTTGCTGTATAGTTTAATGTTTCCCCTGCTTGGGTCATGACGTTGCATATATATACTTTTTTCGCCTTCGATTTACATACCTCTTCGCCAATTTTAGGAACAAGTAAGTTCGGTAAAATGCTCGTGTATAAACTGCCGGGTCCAATAACAATTAAGTCTGCCGTCCGTAATTCTGTAATCGTTTCGTCAAGCGGTTCTATATTTTCCGGGGTTAAAAATACACGTTTAATTTGTTTCCCGGAATACGGAATTTTTGACTCACCTGATACGATCGTCCCGTCTTCCATTTCAGCATGCAAAACAACACTTTCATTGGCTGCTGGTAACACTTTTCCACGTACATTCAACACTTTCCCCATTTCACGGACGGCACGTACAAAATCGCCAGTAATCGACGTCATCGCTGCTAAAATTAAATTGCCAAGCGAATGACCTGATAACCCGTTTCCGTTTTCAAATCGATGTTGAAACAATTCGATAATAAGCGGTTCTACGTCAGAAAGAGCTGCAAGCACATTACGAATATCTCCAGGTGGGGGCATATCGAGTTCATCGCGCAATCTTCCTGAGCTTCCACCGTCATCTGCAACGGTAACAATGGCTGTTAAATCGACATCGTATTGTTTGAGCCCTCGAAGTAATACAGGAAGACCCGTCCCCCCACCGATGACAACAATTTTTTTCATCGATGCGTATCCTTTCTTTTTGCAATATCTCGATGTGATACGTGCGTTGTATACTCGTCAGCAAAATAACGTCCAATATACTCCGCTAACGTAACGGAACGATGCTGTCCACCTGTGCATCCTATCGCAATGACAACTTGACTTTTTCCTTCCCGTTTATAATGTGGGAGCATAAACGAAAGCAAATCCGTTACTTTTTCAATAAATTTTTGCGTTTCTGTCCACTTTAATACGTAAGATGATACTTCTTCATCCAAACCCGTTTTCGGGCGCATATGCTCAATATAATGAGGATTCGGTAAAAAGCGAACATCAAAAACGAGATCCGCATCAATCGGCAGACCGTATTTAAAACCGAATGAAACGACATTGACAGAAAAAGTTGTCGTTGCAGGCGTCGCAAATGTTTGCACAATTTTTTCACGAAGTTCACGCGGCTTTAAGTTGGACGTATCAATAATCATTTGAGCACGCCCTTTTAATTCTTCAAGCAATTGGCGCTCTAGCCGAATGCCTTCAAGTGGCAATCCGCTAGGCGCAAGGGGATGTGAGCGACGCGTTTCTTTATAACGACTCACAAGCGTAGCATCACTTGCATCTAAAAATAAAATTTGTGGGGTTACCCATGACGTTTCTGCCAAATCATCAAGTGCGGCAAAAAGACGGTCAAAAAAGTCACGGCTCCGTAAATCCATGACAAGCGCAATTTTATTCATTTTATTGCCTGATTCCCGAATTAATTCAAGAAACTTCGGTAACAACGTCGGCGGTAAATTGTCGACACAAAAATAACCTAAATCTTCAAAGCTTTGAATGGCGACCGTTTTTCCTGCCCCCGACATCCCTGTAATAATAACCATTTGAACATGTGCTGAACCTGTGCTCATCGCCCTTTCTCCTTTCTTCAACTCGGATCAAGCCGGTAAGACAACAACTCAAATTCCTCCGTATACGTAAACGTGCCATACATGATTCCTGTTCCCTTAATGACATAATCAATAATATGATAATCGCCTGGCGCCATCGGCAACGTTGGAATCTGTTCAATTGGATGCCAAGCGAGCTCCCCTTCTTCACATTGTAATACGTTTTCGCCGTCAAAATGTTCCGCAAAAAACGTAAACATCATCCATTCGGAAACGACTTCTTCCCCTCGTTTCATCACAAACGTAAATACCCCTTTTAATTGAGGTTTTTTCAAATAAACGCCTGTTTCTTCACGATATTCTCGCACACAAGCTTCACGTATCGATTCTCCTTGTTCCATCTTCCCACCGGGCGCTACCCACCAACCGCGCCGAGGTTTTTTTAACAAAAGAACGTGTCCGTCTTTTACTAATACACAGTTCGTCACTCGTTGCAACGTCCGTTCACCTCAATAATGAATATGTTTTTTCCATTATACTATTTCTTACAAAAGGTCACAAAGTATAAATTTTGAAACGTTTTCATGACCATGAGCAAAAAAGAAAGCACGGGACGAAAGCCCGTGCCAACAAGTGTATATAAAAAGGGGGTCAATTACTTACTTTTATCATACTCTTTTATTATTTCAAGCGTGTTACAGTTCAATTAAAGCAACATTACGTTTTCGTTACTGAATGTTAAGCTTTTCCTTTAGTTCTTCCACGTAATGTTGGGCGCTTTGTGCCGCAATGCTACCATCACCTGTTGCTGTAACAATTTGACGAAGCGACTTTTCACGAACATCCCCCGCAGCAAAAATGCCCGGTACTTTTGTTTCCATTAGTTCATTCGTTTCAATGTAGCCATTTTCATTCGTAATGCCAAGTGAAGCAAACGGCTTTGTCAACGGCACCATCCCGATATAAATGAACACACCATCACACGGAAACTCGCGCTCTTCCCCTGTTTGTGTATGAACGAGCGTGACACTACCGACTCGACCATCTTTTTCGTTAATTTGCTTGACTGTATGGTTCCAAATAAAATCGATTTTTTCATTCGCAAACGCTCGTTGCTGTAAAATTTTTTGCGCACGCAACTGGTCGCGACGGTGAACGATCGTCACTTTACTTGCAAAACGCGTTAAATATACACCTTCTTCAACGGCAGAATCTCCACCGCCTACAACGACAAGTTCTTTCCCTTTAAAAAACGCTCCGTCACATACCGCACAATATGAAACACCACGTCCCCCTAATTCTTTCTCACCAGGAACGCCAAGCTTTTTATACTCCGCTCCTGTTGCAATAATAATGGCACGAGCTTTATATTGTTGATTACTTGTTACGACTGTTTTATATTCCTCGCCATCAATTACTTCTTTTACATCACCATATGCATATTCAGCACCAAATTTTTTCGCATGTTCAAACATTTTTGTTGCTAATTCAGGCCCAAGAATATGGTCATAACCTGGATAGTTTTCTACTTCTTCTGTATTTGCCATTTGACCGCCGGGAACCCCGCGTTCAAGCATGAGTGTCGACAAATTCGCCCGAGAAGTATATACTGCCGCCGTCATTCCTGCAGGTCCTGCGCCAATAATAATGACGTCATAAATTTTTTCTTGTGACACGTTTCTTCCACCCTTTCTTTATACATAGCTCTCCATTTTATCGTTTCCATATTTCTATCGTAATACAACAAAAGAAAAGGCGTCCATTAACTTGCTCATTCGTGCCACTGTTGTTTGATGATTTTTACATACTTTCCAACCGTCGCAACAGATACACCGTAACGCTCCGCAAGCATGCGCTGTGTCACACGTTGACCGCGCTGTCTGCGAAACATATATTCAAACGCCGCCGCCCACGCTTGATGATTAGAAAATGAATCGATCCCCTTCATCGCCTCGACAAAAAAAGAAAACCAAGCAATGTATAACGGTTCATATTCAAACCCATTATGTTGAATAAGCAACGTCACAATACGATGGGCATCGACAATATATGTCGGCACTTGTTGGTCATGGCCATATACGTAGTCGTTCCATTGCTGTAGAAGTGGATGAGACCATGACTGTTTTGGAAACGGACAATCATTTGTCATAAACGATTTGCTGATTAAATATAAAGCATATAAGGAAGAAGCGACATCTTGCTTTGCAAATAACGACTGAATGTGTTCGATCGTCTGTTCCCGATAACGCCACGGTTCGCTCCCTTTTTTATCTGGATGAAGCGCAATGAATTTGTTCCACATCGACTCCGCCAACATGCGATATCCCATATGATATGCCGCATATGCGTACCAATAATAAAATGGGGCATCCCCTTCGAAACCACGGCGTTGTAATTGCCGCAACCATTGGAACGCTAAATCGTAGCGCCCGACAATTGCAAATGTCACCCCGAGCTTATACCGATGTTCAAATGAAATCGGATATACGCGCTGTAACGACTGAGTAAGTGAAAATAACCGCTCTTGTTCTTGTAAATAATACGAGAACACCGCATCGTTGCAAAGAGCATGCAAATTGCCTGGATTTTGCTTCAAAATGTATTCGATCGTTTGTCTCGCTTTCCCGACGTTTCCTTGATAAAAATAAGCTAGTGCTAAATTGTTGTAAGCTGCCCAATGCTCTGGATGTTGTTTGATCATTTCTTCAAACAAAGTAATCGCTTCTTGAAACTCACCTTTTTCAAGCAACGCACGAGCTTGTTCTTGCTTCATTAACATATCATCGTAATTCAGCCACTCATCATCGTCTTGCTCAATCGTTAAAATGTCTAATAGATCGAGCGTATACTCGGCAAACTCCCCATCCGGCTCGCGCTCCATATACTGTTCGGCATATTTCGTCGCCTCGCCAAATAATCCTAGATGGGCATAATTGTTAGCCAAAAAATAAAAACATTCCGTTAAATCATCATTATGTTCAATAACGCGCAATAGCCATTCATTCGATTGCGCATATTCCCCCAATTCTGACAATACAATCGCCAGTTGGCAAGCAAATGTACTTTGTTCTGGCTCGAGTTGCACCGCACGTTGCAAATACGCTTTCGCTTTACGTAAATCGCGGCGGCGATAACATGTGACACCTTTATTAAAAAAGTACGTACCGTCTTGAATAAACGGGATGACTTTTCCGACACGTTTTTGCAAATGTTTTTCCATCGAACCCTCCATGTTGATTTCTTTCACCGAAAGAAAGTATACCACATTTTCGCTTTAGAACAACATGGATAGGTGAAAAAGGTTTGAGTCAAGACTTTGTGGGAGATTTTTTTCTCGACCGATTTTATTGGTTATATATGGTTTTATGGACTTGTTTCATGTAAGCGCTTTTATCTACTCTTATCCTGTAGGTATGTGCCTATATCTGTGTTTTTAAAAACCTTTCAATGCTTGCAATACCTCTTAAATCGGTGCCCCTGAAGATTGGCGAAGGTATGGGATGTTATCTCGTACCACTTCTGCCATTTGCGTTTGCACGCGCTTCAGTGCCTTTTTCACGATCGTTTCTCGTTTCGTTTCTTCTCGTTCTTCCACGCAACACATCACTCCATGGCGTGTCCGAATGAGTAACGTATCTTTTATCGCGACGATCGCTCGCAACATCGCTCAATCCCTGTGTCCTTCCAACTTCGACCGTTTTTACTTCGTTTCGCAAACACCTGCATCGTTCCTTCCGCACTCCCCATCGCCCTCATGTTTGTCGTGTCGATCCCTTTTTCCTTCAGCCATATGCGATAGTCACGCAAACATCCTGGCATCTCCTCGATTCGACGAACAAGCGCCTCGAGTTGCTTTTCCTTCTCCTCATGTTCTAGCGTACCGATGGCACTTGTGAGTTCTCGTAACACGCCTTCTTCATCCCATGATGCTAATTTCTTTCGAATCACCCGATATCTTGCATGACCTCGGAACAATTGACGAATCTCTCTCGCCACATGGAACCGATCGAGTTGAACGTACCCTCTGTCCCCGAAATATTCTCGACACGCTGTGATCCATGGGGCACCATCTCCATTGATGACCACCCAATCATCAAGCGGATCATAGCCATATTCCTTCGTCAGAAAATTCTCTACAGCCTCCCAAACCGGTTCATTCGTTTGATGAACCATATACCGTCGATTCACTAAGGATACGCGCTTCCCGTTTTTCTCCCATCCTTGGTGAATCGTGATGATCTTTTCTTCTTTTCCTTTGATGCGGCTTCGTTGACGTTTCACGTACAACCCGTCCGCTTCGATAAAAAACACACGCCCTTTTTTCACCATCGTACGGTGCCCCTTCACCTCTGCCTCGGTGATGGATTGGCGAATCGTTTCGTGGCTCATACATGCGTATCCCACCAGTTTTGCTAAGGACTGGGCAGCTTGTCGATACGATGAACCTGTCACTGCCAGATGAATCGCTGTTTCTTCTAACAACGGACTGACTCCATGTGCCCCCTCAAACTGAAGAAAAGCATCCAATAGACAGACATACCTCCGTTTTTCTCGATCGAAGTAATAGTTCCGCTTGACTTCCACTTCTCCAAACATCGTCTGCATCCGTATCCCTCGTTTATCTTTGAGCGCGTATCGTTTTTTATCTCGTTTTTCCGCCAATGTGTGATCGATGTCCTCCAACAACTGTTGAAGCAGTTGACCATATTCTTTTTGCATATGCCGAAACAATAACTGTTCAATGTCTTTCCATGTGACTCCATCTGTGATATAATCCTGCATGGGCTCCACTCCTTTCTTTGGTTGTTTTTTTCGCACTTACTACCTTACAGGAGGAGAGCCCATTTTTCATCTATTTTGCTTACATATCGGACAGGTTCCTGATTATACCAAATCAGGAACCTGTCTTTTTTTCTCCCACAAACATTTTACTCATACCTGAAATGTGCTGGATTGACGGGTAAGCTTTTTAAGCATCGGGCATAGGAATAAACTAGGTGCCACGACCAATGCCATTCCAATAAATGGGAATGCAGGTGAATACAAGTACAAGTATCCACTGACAAGTGTTAAAACCCCAGTGGTTAAACTCATGGCAAGTGATGCGTAGAGTCCATGAGCTGAAGGAATTTTGTCCTTACTAATATATTGATTAACAAAAGTCATGAATGCAAAGTGCGTGAGACCAAATGTTAAAGCGTGCAACGGTTGAGAAAACACAAAAACCAGTGGATTCTCAAAAAAATAGACACTTGACCAACGGATAATTGATGCAATCCCGGCCAATAGAAACATAGTCGCTACATCGAACTTAGTGAATACTCGATTTGAAATGTAAAAGAACCCGATTTCAGCTAAGACAGCCAAAACAAGGATTCCACCAATATAAACACTATTGATTCCTATGTGTTTAAGATAAATAACTCCGTAATTATAATAGGCAGCATGGGTACCTTGTAAAACCATACTCAGGAGTAAACATATTAAAAATGATTTTGATTTCAGTAATTCAAAGGAACCTCCTGACCGTTGAGAAAGCTTAACTCTTAAGCTTGATGGAGATCGAATTAATGATAGGATTAAAATGAATAGATTACCGAGTAAAAACAAATAGATAATATTGTTCGCATTTTTTGAGGCTACCCATCCTGTTAACACTGATGAGAGAATAAAACCGAACGATCCCCATAATCTGCATTTTCCATAGTCAATCCCATTTTCTTCTTTTGATAGAATGGAGGCCTTTGTCTCGTTGATAGGTAACAACATGGGATAGATGAGGCTGAAAAAGACCATTACTAACATAAGCCCTGCCAAATTATTAAAAGGCAAAAAACATACTAGGATGATTAGAGATAAAAAAGCGACTATAAGCGAAACGTGTGATAACCAATACCTTTTGCACAAGGCAGGAAAAATGTACGAAGTTGAAAAAGCTCTTACTAGTAATCCGATGGATATCACGATCCCTGCTTGTTGAGCAGTTAACCCTTTTGTAATCAGCCAAACGGTCCAGTACGGTAAGAAAATCCCCCAGGTGAAGAAAAATACAAAAAAGTTTGTGGATAACCATGTTTGTTTCATAACACTTCCCCTTATGTCAATACATTTTTTTTCGTTTTCTGAATGGTTTCAATAAGTTGTAGGGACAGTTCAAAAGCCTTTCTTTCTGAATCCGGATGATAGTTATCGGAGAAGGGATTAGCGAACCCGTGCTGTCCTTTAAACAACTCGACTTTTATCCCTGATTTACAGGATAATTGCTCGACGAGCCAGTTAACATTAAATGACTTTTCGTGCTCAGAAAACAGTAATAGTACGGGTAGTTTTGGGAATAAATTGAGATAGTCTCTAATCCGTGATCCATAGTAACCTATGGCCGCATCTCCTATGCCATAATGTTCGCAACATAACCAAGCTACGGTTGCACCGACGCTATACCCCCAGAACACAATGGTTTTGTATCGAGACTTTAAGGAATCTACTAAATTTAAAACTTGTTTTTTCGCTTTTCCAAATCCAATTTCATTTTTGAAATATTGGTAAGCATCTGCCTCATCATCATAATGAAAATGATCTCGATTTAATAAATTGGGGCAGTATACGTCATACCCTTTAGCGGCAATCATTTGAGCTACGTGTTTCATATGATCGTTAATCCCATAGATTTCATGTATCAGGATGACAGCAACATCAGAATAATTACAGTGTTTTAACATGATATGACAAACTCCTTATCCTTATAATTAAAGATAGAGGGGGTGTCGCGCTCCCCCTCAGTATAGGAAGTTAGTATTTGATCGGCATTGTAACAATACCATGAAAGGTAGGGTTAGGCGTCCATTCAGGTCTTTCAAGATTATATAAAGGTGTAATGTGAGAAAAACGTTGAATAACTTCTTTTTCTGCCATTTGCGTTTGCACGCGCTTCAGTGCCTTTTTCACGATCGTTTCTCGTTTCGTTTCTTCTCGTTCTTCCACGCCATACATCACCCCACGGCGTGTCCGAATAAGTAACGTATCTTTTATGGCGACGATCGCTCGCAACATCGCTCAATCCCTGTGTCCTTCCAACTTCGACCGTTTTTACTTCGTTTCGCAAACACCTGCATCGTTCCTTCCGCACTCCCCATCGCCCTCATGTTTGTCGTGTCGATCCCTTTTTCCTTCAGCCATATGCGATAGTCACGCAAACATCCTGGCATCTCCTCGATTCGACGAACAAGCGCCTCGAGTTGCTTTTCCTTCTCCCCATGTTCTAGCGTACCGATGGCACTTGTGAGTTCTCGTAACACCCCCTCTTCATCCCATGACGCGAATGTTTTTCGAATCGCCCGATATCTCGCATGACCTCGGAACAATTGCCGAATCTCTCTCGCTACATGGAACCGATCGAGCTGAACGTACCCTCTATCTCCGAAATATTCACGACAACCCGTGATCCATGGGGCACCATCTCCATTGATGACGACCCAATCTTCTAGTGGATCATACCTATATTCTTTCACTAAGAAGCTCTCGACGGCTTCCCAGATTGGCTCATTCGTTTGATGAACATAGTAGCGTCGGTTCACCAAAGAAACTCGTTTGCCGTTTTTCTCCCATCCTTGGTGAATCGTCACAATTTTCTCTTCTTTTCCTTTCATGCGGCTTCGTTGCCGTTTGACGTACAACCCGTCCGCTTCAATGAAAAACACCCGACCTTTTTTCTCCATCTTGCGGTGTCCATCGACTTCTGCCTCGACAATCAACTGACGAATCGTTTCGTGGCTCATGCACGCATATCCCACCAGTTTTTCTAAGGACTGGGCAGCTTGTCGATACGATGAACCTGTCACTGCCAGATGAATCGCTGTTTCTTCTAACAACGGACTGACTCCATGTGCCCCCTCAAACTGAAGAAAAGCATCCAACAGACAGACATACCTCTGTTTTTCCCGATCGAAGTAATAGTTCCGCTTGACTTCCACTTCTCCAAACATCGTCTGCATCCGTATCCCTCGTTTATCTTTGAGCGCGTATCGTTTTTTATCTCGTTTTTCCGCTAATGTGTGATCGATGTCCTCCAACAACTGTTGAAGCAGTTGACCATATTCTTTTTGCATATGCCGAAACAATAACTGTTCAATGTCTTTCCATGTGACTCCATCTGTGATATAATCCTGCATGGGCTCCACTCCTTTCTTTGGTTGTTTTTTTCGCACTTACTACCTTACAGGAGGAGAGCCCATTTTTCATCTATTTTGCTTACATATCAGACAGGTTCCTGATTATACCAAATCAGGAACCTGTCTTTTTTTCTCCCACAAACATTTTACTCATACGTGAAAAAGCGTCACCGATGACGCTCAGCTAATACGGAAAGAACATCATCGAGCGACACGCGCTGTTCGCGCAGCAAAACGAGCAAATGATACAATAAATCCGCCGCTTCCCATCGCAGTTCTTCTTTTGAGCGATTTTTAGCGGCAATAATGACTTCAGCCGCTTCTTCTCCAACTTTTTTAGCGATTTTATCAATTCCTTTATCAAATAAATATGTCGTATACGATCCTTCAGGACGTTTGGCCTCACGCTCCGCAATGACCGACTCTAACACGTTTAAAATGGCAAAGCGATCTGGCTTCGCTATAGGTTTTTCATCGCTTAAACGATGATGAAAACAAGAATACTCCCCTGTATGACAAGCTGGCCCTTTTGGTTCAACAAGGATCAGGAGTGCGTCCGCATCGCAGTCGTAGCGAATATCAACAACTTTTTGCACGTTTCCTGATGTTTCCCCTTTATGCCATAACGTTTGACGGGAGCGACTATAAAACCACGTTTCTTTCGTTTGTAACGTTTTTTGTAGCGACTGCTCGTTCATATATGCTAACGTCAGCACTTCTTTACTGTGCGCATCTTGGACAATCGCTGGAACAAGTCCTTGTTCATTAAATCGCACCGCTTTGACATTCATCGAACATTTACCCCCTGTTTACGCACGTACTGTTTCACTTGTTGGACAGACGTTTCTTTATAATGAAAAATGGAGGCCGCTAGCGCTGCATCCGCTTGAGCGACTTGAAACACATCAACAAAATGTTGCGCGCATCCTGCCCCTCCTGATGCAATGACAGGAACAGACACCGCTTCACTCACTTGTTTCGTTAACGCCAAATCAAAACCATCTTTTCCACCATCGCAATCCATGCTCGTTAATAAAATTTCTCCTGCTCCGCGCTTGACAGCCTCTTTCGCCCATGCGACAACTTCCCAATCTGTCGGACGGCGGCCACCGTGCGTATACACGCGCCACGACTGCATCGTTGGATCGTACTTCGCATCAATTGCCACGACGATACATTGCGAACCAAAAAAATTCGCTCCTTCTGTAATCAACTCTGGACGCAACAGTGCCGCGGTATTGACCGACACCTTGTCCGCTCCAGCACGCAAAATCGTTTTCATATCTTCTAACGTACTAATGCCACCGCCGACAGTAAACGGAATGGCAAGCTGCGCAGCAACACGTTGAACGACGTCCACCATCGTTTTTCGACCTTCGTGTGACGCAGAAATATCTAAAAAAACAAGTTCGTCAGCTCCTTGTTCATCGTACACGCGAGCAAGCTCTACCGGATCACCCGCATCGCGCAACGAAACAAATTGCACACCTTTGACAACGCGCCCATCTTTCACGTCTAAACAAGGAATAATTCGCTTTGTGATCATTGCCCCACCGCCTTTAACGCCTCAGCGACTGTAAACTTTCCTGTATATAGCGCTTTACCGACAATCGCTCCAGCCACTCCTTCTGTTTCGAATTGCTTTAAGGCACGTAAATCATCGAGCGAACGAATCCCCCCTGAGGCGATGACACGTTTATTCGTCGCTTTGGCTAACCGAACGACTGCCTCGATATTTGGTCCTGATAACATTCCATCTGTCGCAATATCTGTAAAAATAAACGTTTCTGCTCCAGCGTCCGCGAGCTGTTTGCCAAGTTCAACAGCTTCGACCGTCGATGTATGCGTCCACCCTTCTGTCGCAACAAACCCGTTTTTTGCATCAATACCGATCACAATTCGCTCACCATACGTGCGAAGCATCGCTTTCACAAACGAAGGATTCGAAATCGCAGCGCTCCCTAAAATGACGCGTGCCACACCTTGTTCTAAATAATACGCCACATCTTCTTCTGTACGAATGCCACCACCAATTTGAACGTTCACCGCAAGCGTTTGTGCCACTTCAACGACAAATGCGTCATTTACACGCCTTCCTTCTTTCGCCCCATCTAAATCGACCATATGAATCCATGTTGCTCCTTGTGAAACAAACGAGCGAGCCATCTCTACTGGCGAGTGTCCATATACTGTTTCTTGATTGTAATCTCCTTGCACGAGGCGAACACATTTCCCATCGCGCATGTCGATCGCTGGATAAATCGTAAACATTAGTCCCTCTTCCTTTCTACAACCCTCGCATAATTTTGCAATAGACGCATCCCGAGTTTTCCGCTTTTCTCTGGGTGAAATTGCGTGCCAAATATCGTCCCACGTCCAACGACCGCAGGAACTTCTACATCATATTGGGCACTTGCTAACACAACGGTTGGGTCATCCGCTTGCACATAATACGAGTGCACGAAATATACGTGTCCTCGCTCAACGTGATCAAAAAGCGGTGACGGCTGATGGAAAACGAGTTCGTTCCATCCCATATGCGGTACTTTATATCGCTTTCCTTCTTTTGTCATCCCCGCAAAGCGAACGACGCGGCCTGGGAGTAACTGCAATCCCGACGTCAAACCATTTTCTTCGCTTTCTTCAAACAACAATTGCATGCCTAAACAAATACCAAGAAGCGGTTTCCCTGTCGCGACTTGTTCGCGAATGAAAGAGTCAAGCTTCGTTTCCGTTAAAATATGCATCGCATCTTTAAATGAACCAACACCAGGCAAAATGAAACCATCTGCTTGACGCAATTTGCTTGGATCACCTGCAACGATATACGGCACGTTTAATCGCTCTAGTGCTTTACTGACGCTATATAAATTGCCCATGCCATAATCAATAATGCCGATCATTTACAACATTCCTTTCGTTGACGGTACAGACGTAACGCGTGGATCAATCATCGTGGCTTCATCTAGCGCGCGTGCAAGTGCTTTAAATACCGCCTCAATCATATGATGTGTATTACGTCCATAATGAACAATGACATGTACGTTCATTCTCGCTTCTAATGCTAGTTTCCATAAAAATTCATGCACTAGCTCGACGTCAAACGCCCCGACCTTTTGACTTGGAAACTCCCCACGAAACTCAAGATGCGGGCGATTGCTCACATCAATAACGACTTGCGCAAGCGCATCGTCCATCGGAACGAACGCATTTCCGTATCGTCTAATTCCTTTTTTATCACCGAGTGCTTGGCGAATCGCTTGCCCTAAACAAATACCAATATCTTCTGTCGTATGATGATCGTCAATATGTGTGTCTCCCTTTGCATGAACAAATAAATTAAAATGGCCATGCTTTGTAAATAAATCAAGCATATGTGTTAAAAATGGGACACCTGTTTCTAACTCCGCTTTTCCTTCCCCATCAATTGTAAACGTAAGCTCAATTTGTGTTTCATTTGTCGCTCGTTGAATGGTTGCTGTCCGCATCATTTGTCTCCCCTTTTTAATCGTTCCTCTACTGCTCGTGCATGTGCTTCAAGCCCTTCTAATCGTGCAAACGCCGCAATTTTTGCCGCATGTTGCTGCCATGCTTGTTGACTATAAAAAATGATGCTTGATTTTTTCATAAATGCCTCAACAGTTAGCCCAGACGAAAAACGGGCGGTCCCATTTGTCGGCAACACATGATTCGTCCCCGCAAAATAATCTCCTATAGGTTCAGAACTGTACGGACCTAAAAAGATGGCACCCGCGTGTCGAATGTCACTTAATATTTCAAACGGTTCAGCCGTCATCACTTCTAAATGTTCTGGTGCTAATTCATTTACAACATCAATCGCCTGTTTCATCGTATCGGTCACATAAATGACACCATATTCATTCATTGCTTTTTGGGCAATTTCTTTTCGTGGAAGGGTGGCAAGCTGTTTTTCCACCTCTTCTTCTACTTTTAAAGCAAGTTGTAAAGACGGTGTCACCAATATACTAACCGCTCGTTCATCATGTTCTGCTTGCGATAATAAATCGGCTGCAATTTCGTTCGGCTTTGCTGTTTCATCAGCGAGTACGACAATTTCACTCGGCCCTGCAATCATATCAATGTCGACTTGACCGAACACTTCCCTTTTAGCAAGTGCGACGTAAATGTTTCCAGGCCCAAAAATTTTATCGACCGGCTCGATCGTCTCCGTACCGTATGCTAGTGCTGCAATCGCTTGGGCGCCGCCAACTTTATATATCTCTTGAACACCGAGTTCACATGCCGCAACAAGAACAGCCGCAGGCAACGTTCCACGTTCATTTGGCGGGGAAACGATGACAATACGCTTCACTCCAGCTACTTGCGCGGGAATGACATTCATAAGCACCGATGATGGATAAGCGGCTGTTCCACCCGGCACATATAACCCGACTGCATCAAGCGGTGTTACTTTTTGTCCGAGAATCGTTCCATCGTCACGCGTCATAAACCATGACGTCGCACGTTGACGTTCATGATATTCGCGAATATTTTGCGCCGCTTCACGAATGATTTGTATCATGGCTTCATCAATGAGCCAATACGCCTCCTCAATTTCTTCTTGTGTAACAGCAAACGTATCAAAGGAAATGCCATCAAACATCTCCGTATATTTTTTTAATGCGCGATCTCCGTTGTTTCGCACATCATCAATAATTTGTTGTACTGCTCGTCTTTGCTCTTCTGTGCCGCTTTCGATCGTCCGTCGAAGCGAAACTGTCCCTTCTACACGCTCAATTTTCATTGCATTCCCCCGCTTTCTCAATCGCGTATGTTAAACGGTCAACCATTTGTTCAATCGCCCGATCTTGCATGCGATAACTCACTGGATTGACAATAAAACGCGATGTTACATCAACAATCCGTTCTAATTCAACAAGCCCATTTTCTTTTAACGTTCGCCCTGTCGAAACAATATCAACAATTCGTTCAGCTAAGCCAATGAGCGGAGCTAATTCAACAGACCCGTTTAATTTAATAATTTCTACTTGCTCCCCTTGTTCACGAAAATAGGTCGATGCAATATTTGGATATTTTGTAGCCACTCTAGGCGCAATCGGATGAACGCGCGTATTTGGGAGCCCTGCCACCGCCAAATAACAAGGGCTAATGCGCAAATCTAACATTTCATACACATCTCGCTCTTCCTCAAGGAGCACATCTTTACCAGCAATACCGACATCAGCAACCCCATGTTCAACATATGTCACAACGTCCATCGGCTTCGCTAAAATGAAGCGTAGCTGTTCATTTGGGACGTCAATCATTAGTTTTCGGGAATGTTCCAAATCATCAGGAATTTCATAACCTGCTTGTTTTAACAATGCAAGCGCCTCCGTAAAAATACGTCCTTTTGGCATCGCAACCGTTAGCATCATCGTTCATCCTTTCCGCGTTTCCCTAATACGTACACTACATCGTCAAATGATGCAGTAAATTGATCCATATCTTGAATACCTGCCACTTGTTGCAATACGACTTTTTCCCCTTTTCTCCTCATTTCTGCTGCTTTCGCATACGCCTCCGCAAAACGTTCTTGACTAAAAATCATGCACGTCGTTTTTTCATCATTTCGCCCTTCGCCAAGCGCTTCCATTAAGCGATCTAACCGGACGCTAAATCCTGTCGCAGGCGAGGGGCGGTGAAATTTTGCTAGTAATTCATCATATCGCCCGCCGTTCCCAAGTAAAAACCCAACGTTTTTCGCATACACTTCAAACAGGACGCCAGTATAGTAGCTCATATGACTCACTAAACTCATGTCTAATTTCACCATATCCGTAACGCCATATTGGTCAATATGCGCCCATAGTAGTTCTAATTCATCAACTGCCCGTCGCTCCACTCCTGTTGTCGCAAATGTTTTTGCTTCCGCAACGACCTCCCCTCCTCCTCTCAACGTTAAAAGACGTAAAAGGCGATCACGGTCAATCGAGGAGAGCGGCAACGATTTGACGTGCTCTCGATAGCCGACATAATTTTTTTCATATAAAAAACGACGCAACGTTTCTACACGTTGTTCGTGACGCAAAATATCGAAAAACAACGCATCCACATAGCCGATATGACCGATCGTCACAGTGAAATCGCGCAACCCTGCCCGCTTTAAAGCAAAAATCATTAAACTGATTACTTCTGCATCAGCATACATCGTGCCGTCGCCAATGTATTCCACTCCCACTTGCTCAAACTCTGCCGGTCTTCCTCCTTCACGTTGCTGAGCACGGAACACATTCGCCGCATACGCTAAACGGAGTGGACACCCTTCCTTATATAATTTCGATGCTGCTAGGCGAGCAATGGGAGCAGTCATATCTGGACGCAACACGAGCGTATGCCCTTCCCGATCGAGCAACTTAAACAACTGCTGATCTAAAATGGCCGATGCAGCGCCAACCGTTTCATCATATTCTAACGTCGGTGTTTCAATAAACGAATATCCCCACGTTTCAATTTCTTTCATCATTGCTTCCCGTAATGCACGTTTTGTTTTATATACATCTGGCAACGTATCTCGCATGCCGAGCGGTTTTTCAAACATAAATACTCTCATTTTCTTCCCGTCCTTCTTTTACTTTAGTTCGCTAATATATTAGCAAATTAAAGTTTGTTATTTGTAGTTTACTCCTCGTTTTTCGTTTCGTCAACTACAAACTCATTCGATTTTTTTCGACTTAATTCCTTTTTTATTCATAAAAAAACGCCTTAGCGTTCGCTAAGACGAATGATTTGCATCGGGTTGCCGCCAACGAATGCACCAGCTGGTACATCGCGATGCACGAGCGTACCTGCGGAAACAACAGCACGATCCCCGATCGTGACACCCGGCAAAATGGTTGTGTTAGCTCCAATCATGACATCGTTGCCAATAATGACGTCTCCGAGCCGATACTCATTTACTAAATATTCATGCGCTAAAATCGTCGTATTGTAACCAATAATTGTGTTATGACCGATATGAATTTTCTCTGGAAACAAAATATCTGGCATGACCATAAACGCTAACGCCGTATGTTTGCCGATTTCCATGCGCAAAAACGTGCGATATAACCAGTTTTTTAATGGGAAAAACGGGGTATAGCGCCCGATCAAAATGACAATGACATTTTTTAATACTTTCCAAAACGAAACGGTTCGATATAGTTGCCATAAGGAGTTCGTTCCTTCGACAACATGACGTTCAGTTTTTCTCAATGCGGCGTCACCCCTAAAATACTTAACAAATCGCTCATTTTTTCAAGCATAAAATCAGGTTCGTATTTCGCTAAATGTTCTCGTCCTTTAATCGTCCAAGCGACTCCTGCTGTTTTTGTCCCTGCGTGTTTCCCAGCTAAAATGTCATGATGGTTATCGCCAACCATTAATGTTTCTTCCGGCTTTGCCTGTAAACACGCGAGTGCTTTTTCAATTGGCTCAGGATGCGGTTTCGCATGTTCGACATCATCGAGCGTAATGATGCATTGGAAAAACGAATCTAACTTCGTTAACTTCAATCCCATGTTTACTGTATGACGAATTTTCGTTGTCACAATACCGAGTTTAAAGCCTTTTTCATGTAGCGTTTGTACGGTATCATACACCGTTTCATATTCTTTCACTAATGCATCATGATGAGCATGGTTAAATGCTCGATACGTTTCAATCATTTCATCGACCCGATTTGGATCGATCGCTTCAAACGTATCTCGTAACGGCGGACCAATAAAGGCGAGCACATCTTCGCGCGTATATTGATTTGGGTAGTAATGATTGAGCGTATGCAAAAACGATTCAATAATTAAATCGTTCGTATTAATAAGCGTACCATCTAAGTCAAATAAAATCGTATTAATATTCATACGTTGCTTCCTTTCTTTTCCGATGTTCCATTCGATTCCAAATAAAGCTTAATGCAACAGTCAATAAAACAGCGGTAACAAGCCGTATGACAAGCAACGGCCATACCGGAATGCCGAGTGGCACGAACAATAACGTATCTTCCACTACCGCATGACATGCAACTAAAAATAAAAACGTCAACGTTAAATCTTTTTTAGACACCCCGTCTTCTTTCACCGCCTGAATCATGACGCCTGCACCGTAAGCGAGTCCGAACAATAAACCAGCCGCCATCGTAAGCGAGGCGTTTTCACGAATGCCAAGCAACCGTGCAAATGGCGATAGCCACTTTGAAAACGTATCGAGCCACTTCAATTCTTTTAACACTTGAATCGCAATCATAAGCGGAATGATGATTAGTGCAAGTTGCCCGATTCCGTATATGGCCTTTTCCATGCCGTTCCAGATGATTTCTCCCCACGTATGAGGCACTGTTGAAGCCTGCGGTACAAGTCCATATTTCGCCATTTGTTGTCCGCCGTCCCATAAGACGTGAATGAGCCATGCGGAAACGAACGCTAAACCGACGCGGACGGCAACCGTCCACCAAACACGAACACCTACTTGTGCAGCAACCGCAGACTCAACAAGCATATTGTGTGAAAACGACAACATCACCGCTAAAATAAACACTTCTTTCACCGTCAAGTCCATCGTCAACATCGCACCAATGCCGGCATATAAATTTAAAAAATTGCCAAGCACTAAAACGAGCGCGGCATCTCCCGGCAAACCGATCCACCGCATCATCGGCGTTAAAACATTTGTCACCCACGGCAAAACGGGGGAGTATTGTAAAAGTGTTACAATGACCGTAATCGGAAAAATGACTTTTCCGAGTGTCCATGTCGTTTTCAATCCAACAAACAAACCCCTTTGAAGCACGTTTCCTCCCCCTCTCATTTAATCGTTGTACCGCTCATTCGCTAAACCGCGCATGCGACGTACAATGATCATCATGACCGCAAACACAATAAGCAAAAGCGAAATGAACTGAGCCATACGAATCGTCTCGGTTAACATTAAACTGTCTGTCCGCAATCCTTCAATAAAAAAGCGCCCGATCGAATACCAAATGATGTACGTGAAAAATAATTCTCCTCGTCGTAAATTTCGTCTCCGGAGCGCAAGTAAAACGAGAAAACCGAGCATGTTCCATAATGATTCATATAAAAACGTCGGGTGATAATATTGTCCTTGTATGTACATTTGATTAATGATCCAATCTGGCAAATGCAAACTTTCTAAAAATGTTCGTGATACAGGTCCTCCGTGCGCTTCTTGATTCATAAAATTGCCCCAACGTCCAATCGCCTGACCTAAAATAATGCTTGGTGCTGCAATATCTGCGAGTTTCCAAAACGACAATCGCCGTTTTTTCGCAAAAATGACACCTGTCACAATGGCACCAATTAAACCGCCGTGAATCGCCAATCCACCATGCCAAATTTGTGGAATTTCGCTTATGTGCTGTGAATAGTAGTCCCATTGAAAAATGACGTAATACGCGCGTGCACATACAATCGCAATGGGCACAGCAATTAATACAAGATCAACAAACGTTTCTTTTCTTATCCCTAGCCGTTCGCTTTCTCGCGTAGCTAGCCAAAGTCCGAGCAATACGCCTGTCGCAATAATGACACCGTACCAATAAATTGTAATTGGTCCGAGTTGAAGAAAGACGCGATCAAGCGGTTCAATATGTAACAACATGAATACCCATCCTCTCATTCATAATCGTGCTCTGCATCGCCAATCGCATCTGCCAATCGGGCAGAAAATTCTTCCGCTGCATTCACACCCATGCGCTTCAAACGGAAATTCATCGCTGCCACTTCAATGATGACGGCTAAATTTCGTCCTGGACGAACAGGAATCGTTAGCTTTGTCACTTCGGTATCAATAATTTTTACTTTTTCCTCTTCAAGCCCGAGACGATCGTATTGTTTATTTGGATCCCATAATTCTAAATCGATGATAAGCGAAATGCGTTTATGCGGACGCACCGCTCCTGCACCGAATAGCGTCATGACGTTAATAATGCCGAGTCCACGAATTTCAAGCAAATGTTCAATAAGCTCCGGTGCGCTACCAATAAGCAAATTTTCATCCTCTTGGCGAATTTCGACACAATCATCTGCAACGAGACGATGTCCGCGCTTCACAAGCTCAAGCGCTGTTTCACTTTTTCCAACGCCACTTTTTCCTGTAATTAGCACACCGACACCGTACACATCAACGAGCACACCGTGTACAGCGGTCGTCGGCGCGAGTTTACTTTCTAAATAGTTCGTTAAACGGCTAGCCAGCCTCGTCGTTTTCATCGTTGAACGCATGACAGGTACTTCTTTTTTTTCCGATGCTTCAATCAATTCTTTTGGCACTTCTAATCCGCGTGAGACGATAATCGCAGGTGTAATATCCGTACATAACTTTTCCATGCGTAATCGTTTTTCTACAGGCGTTAATCGTTCAAAAAAAGACAGCTCTGTCATACCGAGCAATTGTACGCGCTCAGCTGGATAATATGCAAAATAACCGGCCATTTCAATGCCGGGACGGGATAAGTCGCTCGTTGTAATCGGGCGATGAATCCCCTCTGCCCCGCTTACAAGCTCAAATTGAAACTCGTCAATTAAATCTTTTGTCCGTACTTTTGGCACATCAATCCCTCCTTCTTCCTTTTCTCATTGTAACACTTTCATGTCAAAATAAAAACGTTCACGCACAAAAGCGGAACGTTTTACTTTTCTTTTTTGACCGACTCAATGATTAAGTGAAAGAGCGAAATCGCAAGCGATGCAAATAATGCAGTGGTAAAGCCGCCGATTTGAAACGAACTTCCCATAACCCATGCCGTCATGGCAAGTGTGATTGCGTTAATGACAAATAAAAACAAACCGAATGTCAATACAGTAACAGGAAGCGTCAATAAAATAAGTAACGGTCGAACGAACGTATTGAGAAAAGACAAAAGAATACTTGCAACGAGCGCTGCCCAAACGCTTGATAAATAAATGGAATCAAAATATCCAGCTAGCGCCAGTAATAAAACAGCGTTGATGACTATACGTACTAGCCATCTCATATGACGGTCTCCTCACTCGGAATAATAAATATCGCAAGCACGTATAAAATCGCAAACGGCATGATGCCCGTAATCAATAATAACGCGACAAACAATAAACGTACCACAGTGGCGTCCATATTCATATAAGCTGATAATCCGCTTAACACGCCCGCAAGCATGCGATCGTGGCGAAGCCGTACAAGCTTTTTCATTCATACATCCCTCCCGGCTGTTGTAACACTTGAATCCCTTTAATAATATTCCAAACAATAACAACGACATGCACGATGCCCCCGATCACCAGTCCGATGAATGGAAGACCGAGCCATCCGTCCACACCTGCGATGGCGAAAATCATAAATAACCCACCCGTAGCAACCACAATGGCAAGAGGAATAAGATGGGACAAAAATGATTTTTTCGCATGCTCCTTTACTCGTTCATGTTTCGTGACAAAATAAACGATGATTGGAAATAAAAACGGGGCAAAAAATACGCTGAAATAACATAACGCCGCAAGCAACTTATTTCCTTCCATCGAAATCAACTCCTTTTTCCTTTACTTAATACATACGATTGTTTGAAAGAAAAGTTTCGTACAAAAAAAACCGAGCGTGCTAGACGCTCGGTATACGCTGACGCATGCGTTCGCGATCGCGCGCTAAAATCGGTTGTAAATATCGTCCTGTATATGACTGCTCGATTTGAGCGACTTCCTCCGGCGTACCTGTCGCAACGATTTGTCCGCCCCCATCGCCGCCTTCTGGTCCAAGATCAATAATATAGTCTGCCGTTTTAATGACATCTAAATTGTGCTCAATGACAAGCACCGTATCTCCTTGTTCCACAAGCCGTTGTAGAACATGTAACAAACGGGCAATATCATCAACATGCAAGCCCGTTGTCGGTTCGTCTAAAATGTATAACGTTCTTCCAGTTGAGCGACGATGCAATTCAGATGCTAACTTCACCCGTTGCGCCTCGCCACCGGAAAGCGTCGTAGCTGGCTGTCCGAGCTGCATATAACCGAGCCCGACATCGTATAACGTTTGCAATTTCCGCTTAATTTTTGGAATGTTTTCAAAAAACGCGAGCGCTTCTTCCACTGTCATATCGAGCACTTCAGCGATATTTTTATCTTTATATTTCACTTCCAACGTTTCGCGATTATACCGTTTACCGTGACACACTTCACAAGGGACGTATACGTCAGGCAAAAAGTGCATTTCGATCTTAATAATGCCGTCGCCGCGACATGCTTCACAACGACCGCCTTTGACGTTAAAACTAAACCGTCCTTTTTGATATCCGCGCATTTTCGCTTCGTTCGTCGTCGCAAATAAATCGCGAATATCGTCAAAGACGCCCGTATATGTCGCAGGATTCGAGCGCGGGGTCCGACCGATTGGCGACTGGTCGATGTCAATGACTTTATCTAAATAATGAATACCACGAATGTCCGTATGCTCTCCCGGTTTTACTTTTGCGTTGTGTAGCTTTTGTGCTAACGCCTTATGCAAAATTTCATTAATAAGCGTACTTTTTCCTGAACCGGATACACCTGTTACTGCAACAAACAATCCGAGCGGAATGCTTACATCGACGTTTTTTAAGTTGTTTTCGCGCGCCCCAATGACTTCAAGCCAACGGCCGTCTGGCGTTCTTCGTTCAACAGGAAGCGGAATAAATTTTTTCCCCGATAAATATTGACCGGTTAACGAATGTGGATCGTTCATCACTTGTTCAGGTGTTCCTGCGGATACTACTTGTCCGCCGTGCGCCCCTGCTCCCGGTCCGATGTCAATTAAATAATCTGCCGCAAGCATCGTATCTTCATCGTGCTCAACAACAATAAGCGTATTGCCTAAGTCGCGCATGTTTTGCAACGTCGCAATTAACCGATCATTATCGCGCTGATGAAGCCCAATAGACGGTTCGTCTAACACGTATAATACACCCGTTAAGCGCGATCCGATTTGCGTTGCTAGGCGAATGCGTTGCGCCTCTCCACCTGAAAGCGTTCCTGCCGCGCGATTTAACGTTAAATAATCGAGCCCAACGTTTTTTAAAAAGCCGAGTCTCTCGACAATTTCACGTAAAATGAGATGGGCGATTTTTTGTTCTTTTTCCGTTAGCTGAAGCGTTTCAAAAAACGTAAGCGCCTCGTTGACCGACATCGCCGTCACTTCGCCGATATGTTTGCCGCCAACGAAAACAGCTAAACTTTCTTTTTTCAATCGATTGCCATGACACGTTGGACATGGCTGTTCAGTCATATATTTTTCCATTTGTTCACGTACGTAATCGGACGTCGTTTCGCGATAACGACGTTCGACATTGCGCACGACACCTTCAAATTCCACATACGTTTCACGCACATGCCCAAAATCGTTTTCATAGCGAAAATATATTTTTTCCCCGTTTGATCCGTACAATAAAAGATCGAGCTGCTGTTTCGACAATTGTTTTACAGGTATATCCATATCAATACCGTAATGACGGCATACCGTTTCTAGCAATTGTGGATAATATTGCGAGCTTTGCGGCTCCCATGGCGCAAGCGCGTGCTCACGAAGCGTCAACTCTTTATTTGGAATGACTAAATCAAGATCGACTTCTAGTTTCGCCCCTAATCCGTCGCACGATGGACACGCACCGTACGGACTGTTAAATGAAAATAAACGCGGCTCTAATTCACCGATCGAAAACCCACAATGTGGGCAAGCGTGATGTTCACTAAACAACAGCTCTTCTTGTCCGATGACATCGACGAGTACTTTGCCGTCAGCGAGCTTTAAAGCTGTTTCAAGGGAATCGGCAAGGCGCGATTGAATGCCTTCTTTCATCATGATGCGATCGATGACGACTTCAATGGAATGTTTTTTATTTTTTTCAAGCACGATGTCTTCCGATACATCACGCAATTCCCCGTCAACTCGCACACGCACGTACCCTTGTTTTTTAATCTCCTCTAACGTTTTGACATGCGTCCCTTTCCGACCAGAGACGATCGGGGCTAAAATTTGCATTTTCGTCCGTTCGGGATATTGCATTAAGTGGTCAACCATTTGTTCAATCGTTTGCGATGTAATTTCAATACCATGAGTCGGGCAAACAGGTCGACCAATGCGTGCAAACAGTAAACGCAAATAATCGTAAATTTCCGTCACTGTTCCGACTGTTGATCGCGGGTTGCGGCTCGTCGTTTTTTGGTCAATGGAAATGGCGGGCGACAACCCTTCAATCGAATCGACATCAGGCTTATCCATTTGCCCTAAAAATTGACGCGCGTATGCCGAAAGCGATTCGACATATCGACGCTGTCCTTCTGCATAAATCGTGTCAAATGCAAGCGATGATTTTCCTGAGCCAGACAAACCGGTAAGCACAACGAGTTTGTTGCGCGGAATAACGACGTCAATATTTTTTAAATTGTGCGCTCGTGCGCCTTTGACGACAATATGATCCATCGATTACACCTCAGCTTTCAATTCTAAAATGAGATCGCGCAGTTCCGCAGCACGTTCAAAATGAAGCGCTTTTGCTGCTTCTTTCATTTCGTGTTCGAGTTTGGCAATGAGCGCAAGGCGTTCTTCTTTTGGTAAATGACGGACATCTTTCGTTTCGTACGTTTCTTTTTCTTCCGCAGCAAATGTGGCACGAATGACATCTGGAATGTCTTTTTGAATCGTTTTTGGCACGATGCCATGCTCGCGGTTATACGCTTCTTGAATGGCGCGTCGTCGCTTCGTTTCATTGATCGCAATTTCCATTGATTTCGTGATCGTATCAGCATACATAATGACGTGACCGTTCGCATTGCGCGCTGCACGCCCAATCGTTTGAATGAGTGAACGTTCAGAACGTAAAAACCCTTCTTTATCGGCATCTAAAATCGCGACAAGCGACACTTCTGGAATATCGAGCCCTTCTCGCAATAAGTTAATGCCGACGAGCACATCGTATTTGCCTAATCGTAAATCGCGAATAATTTCAATGCGTTCTAGCGTCTTAATTTCCGAATGCAAATACGCCACTTGAATACCGATATCTTTTAAATAATCGGTTAGATCTTCCGCCATTTTTTTCGTCAACGTCGTCACAAGGGTTCGTTCTTTGCGCTCTATGCGCTTTTGAATTTCATCAACTAAATCGTCAATTTGTCCCGCAATTGGTCGCACATCAATCGTCGGGTCTAACAATCCTGTCGGACGAATAATTTGTTCGACAACTTCTGGACAATGTTCCAGTTCATACGGACCCGGTGTCGCAGATACGTAAATGACTTGATTCACTTTTTGTTCAAATTCTTCAAACATGAGTGGACGGTTATCAAGTGCCGACGGCAAACGAAAGCCGTGTTCAACAAGCACTTCTTTTCTCGCCTTGTCACCGTTATACATGCCACGAATTTGCGGCAATGTCACATGCGATTCGTCGATGACAATTAAAAAGTCGTCAGGAAAATAATCTAGCAACGTATAAGGCGTTGAACCTGGTGGACGCAACGTTAAATGGCGCGAATAGTTTTCGATTCCTGAACAAAAGCCCATTTCTTTCATCATTTCAATATCGTAGCGCGTCCGCTGTTCTAAACGTTGCGCTTCAAGTAATTTTCCTTGCTCACGCAGCTCGCGAAGCCGTTCTTCTAATTCCTTTTCAATATTTTCAATGGCGATCCTCATTTTCTCTTCACGCGTGACGAAGTGAGAGGCTGGGAAAATCGCCACATGTTCTCGCTCTGCCATCACATGTCCTGTGAGTGCATCTACTTCGCGAATACGCTCAATTTCATCACCAAAAAACTCAATGCGAATACAATGTTCATCCCGTGAGGCGGGGAAGATTTCGACAACATCTCCGCGCACCCGAAACGTTCCCCGGCGGAAGTCAATATCGTTTCGTTCGTATTGAATGTCGACAAGGCGACGAAGCAAATGATCGCGCTCGATTTCCATGCCGACGCGAAGCGAAACGACAAGTTCGCGGTATTCCTCAGGCGAACCTAAACCATAAATACACGAAACGCTGGCAATAATAATGACGTCGCGTCGCTCAAATAACGCAGACGTTGCGGAATGTCGCAATTTATCAATTTCGTCGTTGATGCTTGCATCTTTTTCAATGTACGTATCTGTTTGCGGCACATACGCTTCCGGCTGATAATAATCGTAATAACTAACAAAATATTCGACGGCGTTATGCGGAAAAAATTGTTTAAACTCGCTATATAGCTGCCCCGCTAACGTTTTATTATGAGCGATGACTAACGTCGGTTTATTTACTTGTTGAATCACGTTTGAAATCGTAAATGTTTTTCCTGTTCCTGTTGCTCCAAGCAACGTTTGATGCTTTTTTCCTTGCTGAATACCTTCGACAAGCTTCGCGATCGCTTTCGGCTGATCGCCCTGCGGCTTATAAGCGGATACTAATTGAAATGTGTCCACAATCGTCCCTCCACTTCATTTCTACCTCGTATTGTACCACATAACGAAAGCGAAAAGCGAAAAATACGAACAAATATTCTATGAAAAAACCTGCCCATTTGGACAGGTTTACGATTGTTTTTGTTTCTCTACCATTTGTTTCGCATATAAAAATCCGACAATAAGCGATGCTAAATCAGCGACAATTTCATACAACTGGTCGGTATATCCTTTCACATATGATGCCACTAACAATGCGACAGTAAGCAATGTACCGACATAATGGTTATACGTCACTCTCGTAAATAAAATAACTAACAACGCTGGTACAATTAACGCTAACACAAACCACATGTTTATCCCTCATCTCTTACGAATAACAGTCCGAGTTCATGATGTTCCCCTTCAAATAAAGCCGTTTGCGCAAAGCGAACTTCCCCGTTCTCGTTCAATACTTCTAGTTTACAAAACGCACGATTTTGCTGCAACGCTGCATAAAATTCGTCTTCCGTCACAACAGGCGTTCCGTTCACCTTCGCAATCACTTCTCCAACTGAAAGCGCCATTTTATGTGCTGGCGTATTCGGTAACACTCCTAAAATAACAAGACCATTCGCCCGTTTCGTAAAATACGGCGGACGCTTTTGTTCATATAATTTTGCTGATAAAGCAATCCATTCTCTCCATAAAATAGCTACTACTGCAGCAACGATCGCAAGCGGCTTCAACCAATAGCTACCGATAGCCAATAAGCTAACAACCGATGCCAACCAACCGATGCGTTTCGCTGTCCATTTCGTTAAATGAACAGGCATTCCTGTTTGCACGCGTTGGGAAAATCCAAGTAAAAACGGGACGAGAACGAACGAATACGTCTCACCACCTGGAATGATCGGCCACCATGACGCAAACGATTGCACGTCATCTCCTGGTACAGGAATCATCAATGGAACAAGCCAAAGCCGCTGAACGACTTGCTCACCAATCATAAGCCCGCGCTTACTTGTCACAAGGCGAGGGGAACTGAGCTCTGCTCCTTCACGGTAAACGAGCCACGTCTCTATAAATAAAAGCAAGCCCATAAGAAACGCTAATGCAGTCACGTTCGTTTCTGTGATGTTCGGGAAAAAGCGCACAAAAAACGGCTTTGCCCATTCCATTTGCGCAAAAAAACTAACGATAAATATAATAATACTTCCTACATATGCAGGTGATAACAACCGAAGCTGCATAAAAAAACTGCACACGACTGTAACCAAAGCCCAAAAGACGAGCGTGTCGTTCGGGAGCACAACCCCAGCCCCAACGGTTACGATCGAAAAGATGAGTGCGAACCAGCTGCGTGAACGAATGAGCGCACGCCATTCACGCGATGTTCGATAGACGCGCGTATGAAAATCTCGTCTTTCACGTTGCACGCGCAGCCAGCCAATAAACCACGCAAATATGATTGCATAATATAACAACGGTTGTAACCAAAACGTTCCGAGCGCTTTCAACCACGCAAATCCCCATGCTTCCATTTCCATCAACTCCATTTTTTCGGATCGTCTATTTCTCATTGTAACAAAATTCAAGCGTTTATGGTTGACGAAAATTCACTTTCTTTGCCGAATAAGCACTAGTTTTGTCAACATGCAAGGAGTTTCATAAAAAATGTCTAACTTTTTTCAACATATCATTCGGAAGGAGCGTGGAACAATGGAGTTAAAAACAAGCGCGGTCGCGAAACGACTTGGAGTATCGACAAAGACGGTGCAACGCTGGGTGAAAAAATACAACATTCCATGCACAAAAAATGAAGCAGGGCATTACGTATTTACGAACGAAGCGATCGAGCAATTAGAAAAATATAAGTTTCTTGGCATCGATGAAGAAGAAAAAGAACATGCAGAATGGGAGGAAGTTGAACAACGATTAAACGAACTGGAACGAAAAATTGATCAAAAAGCAGATGACGTTGTCTCTTTTCAATTGCTACAACATCGCCGCGAAATAGAGGAAATGCTTCAATATATTCACCAGCTCGAGCAACGAATTGCTCACCTCGAACATCAACAACAAACGACAATTGTTCATGAGCAACCAAAACAAAAGAGACGCGGTATGATTAGCTTCTTCTTATAAAAGTATCCCCCTGTCTTCAAATGGACAGGGGGATGTTTTATTTCGCAATAAGCTGTAATGCTTTTTTCAATTGCTCGTCATATCGTTCGTCACGAACTGCTTCCATCACTTTTGTTTGCAATACGTCCGCCGTTTGTTTATCAATTTTTCCTGTCACTTGTAAGCCGTTTGCCTTTTGGAACGATTGGACAGCTTGTTCGGTTTGTTTGCTAAAATATCCGTCTTCACGCCCCGGATCAAAGCCGAGACCTTTTAACATTTGTTGTGCACTCTTAATTTGTTCATTATTCATGTCATATACTAAAGGCTGATCGATTTGAAGCGGATGAGCATAGAAAAAGTCCGGCTGTTTTACTTTGACATCTGGCTCAATTCCTTTTTTATGAATCCAGTTCCCATTTGGAGTCAGCCATTTATATAACGTTAATTTAATATGGCTGCCGTCATCCATTGGCAACGCTTGTTGAACCGTTCCTTTTCCGAATGTTTTTTCACCGATGAGCATATAGCCGCCTGCTTCTTTTAACGCTGCCGCTAAAATTTCTGATGCTGAAGCACTTCCGTTGTCAATAAGCACGACAATTGGATAATCTTTTTTCTCCGTCATATTTGAAAAGAACTGTTGTTTATCCCCGTCGCGTTCTTCAATTTGCACGTACGGTTTATCTTTTGGCACAAGCTCTTTCAAAATGTCTTCAACACTTTGTAAGTAGCCGCCCGGATTGCCACGCACGTCGATGATGAGCCCAGCCATTCCTTTTTTCTCAAATTCAGATAACTTCTTTTTAAAATCTTCAGCCGTTTTTTCTGCAAATGATGTAATTTCAATATAGCCAATTTGTTTTCCGTTTACTTCTTTTATTGACGCATATACCGTTTCAATCGGAATTTCATCGCGAACGACTTCAATCGTTAATACGCCACTTACTCCTGGACGGACGATTTCTAAACGAGCGACCGTTCCTTTTTTTCCACGAATTTTTAATACCGCTTCATATAAATCAAGCCCTTCTAAACTTTCGCCGTTCACTTTAATAATTTGATCGTTTGGACGAAGCCCTGCTTTTTCCGCTGGCGACCCTTTAAATGGGGCAACGATCGTCACTTTGCCGTCAACCATGCTGACTTCCGCTCCGATGCCTTCAAACGAGGAATCGAGCGACTCGTTAAACCGCTCCGCTGTTTCTTTATCCATATAAACAGAATATGGGTCTTTTAGTGTTGCAATCATTCCTTGAATCGCACCATCAATGAGTTGCTTTTCATCTACGTTTTGAACGTATTTTTGTTTAATCATGCTGTATGCTTGTTCAATTTTTTTTAATTCCTCATTCGACGGCTTCTCCGTTGTCGTTGGCATATCGATCGTAATGGTCGATGTTTCGGAAGAAAGCGAATGCATTCCAACATACGTTACGCCTGAGCCGAACAACATCGATAAAGCCATGAGTGCTGCGATTGTTTTTTTGTTCATATTGTGCCTCCTCACCCTTCGATACATGAAAGGCATCACACCGTGTGCGATGCCTGTTTGCTTTCATTATATGAATAGCTTGTACCGTTCATAACTTATAAAGATGTATTTATTTTACACCGAACGTCTGATTTTCTCAACTAATGCGCAAAAGCACAGCAAATAAGCTGTGCTTTAAAACGGAACGTATTGCATTGGGTCTACCGCATTTGATTTCGACGCATTCCAAGGTCCGCGATGCAATTCAAAATGCAAGTGTGCACCGAATGAACGTCCTGTATTGCCCATATAGCCAATCATTTGTCCTTTGCTTACGTTTTGTCCTTCACCAACGAGGCGTGATTCTAGGTGAGCATATACCGTCGTATATACTTGTCCATTAACATAATGCATGATAAAAATGACGTTGCCATAGCTTGATGAGTAGTACGAACGATACACATAACCGTCAGCTGCTGCAACGACAGGAACGCTAGAGCCTCGTTTGCCGATGTCTACACCGTAATGGAATTCACCCCAACGTGGCCCAAATGTCGATGTAATTGGACCGTTTGCTGGACGCATAAACGCCCCATCTGACACAGGTGGCAAACTGCCCTCACTGCTTTCAGACGAACCACGGCTAGATAACGCGCGCTTCCGTGCTTCTTCTTGTTCCTTCTGGCGACGAATCATTTCTTGTAATTGGTTTTTCATCGCCGCTTCTTGTTTTTCAAGCAACTCTTTTTCTTCTTCTAACGCGAGCTGTTTTTCTTCTTCATGTTTTTGTTCTTCTTTTAACTGTGCCATTAATTTTTCTTTCGCTGCAATTTGTTCGTTTAACGTTTGTTTTAATTTTTGTAGCTCATTGAGCTGTTCTTGTAAGCTGACTAATTTGTCATTTAATTGCTTTTCTTTCGCTTCTTTTAACGTCTTATCCGCTTCTTGTTCTTTAATAATTTGACGATCCGCCTCAAAAATGGTCGCCACCGCACTCATGCGATCAATAAAATCGCTAAAACTTTTCGCTCCGAGCAATACATCTAAATAACTCACGACACCGCCGCTTTCTTGTAGAGAACGCGCCCGCTCTTTCAACAATTCGTTACGCTGTTCAATGCGCGCTGTCACTTCCTCGATTTCTTTTCGAAGCGCAACAATTTGTTGTTTTGTTTCTTCAATATTTTGTTGTTTTGCACGAATGTTAGCGCTCGTTTCTTCCACAGCTAAATCAAGTTTTTTGATTTCCGCATTCACTTTTTCTTGTTCAGCTTTTAACCGAGCAATTTCTTGTTGTGACTGTTCTAGTTTGCTTTCAATTGATGACTGCTTTTGTTGCACATTTTGAATTTGTTGTTTCTTTTGTTGAATATCGCGTTTCGTTACCGCATACGCGGGCGAAGCAACAGTTGAAACAAGCAGCGTCAAAGCTACCACAATCGTTCCCCATCTTTTTCGCACCATAAACCCCTCTCTCTTTCTATACTTTTAAAAATCGTCTGACGGACATCATGCTTCCCCACATGCCGATGCATGCACCTAATAAGACGAGCACAGCCGCCAATTGCCATGCGAATGGATAAAACGGAAGAAGTTGAAAAAACGTGTCTTTTAACTTTGGATATAATAAGTCAAATACGTACGAGTAAGCGGAAAGAACGATCGCAATTGGAACAATCGCTCCGAAAACGCCAAGCCATAGCCCTTCGAGGAAAAACGGCCAACGAATAAACCCGTTTGTCGCACCTACTAATCTCATAATCTCAATTTCGCGACGACGAGCAAAAATCGTAATTTTAATCGTATTCGAGATGAGAAACATCGCTGTAAATAACAACCCAACAATAAGCGCTAATCCGACATTACGAATCGTTTTCGTAGCGGCAAATAGCTTTTCAATTTGCCCTTTTCCATATTTTACTTTACCGACAGATGGCAACGTTTCAATTTGTTTTGCGATTTTTTCTGTATCAAGCGGATTTTTCGCTTTCACGATAAATACATCACTTAACGGGTTATCTTGTTCAAATAAGCGGAATGACTTTCCGTCTTCTCCGAAACTTTCAATCAACTTTTGCAATTCTTCGTCTTTTGATGAATACGTTACTTTTTCGACGCCAGAAAGAGCTTCAAGCTTGGCTCGAAGCGCGTCTTTGTCTGCGTCTGTCGCACTTAAATCAACATGTACACGAATTTCAACGTCACGCTCAATTTGTTTTGTGATGTGTTGGATATTGAGCATAATGACGAGAAACACGCCAACAAGCAAGAGCGTCACCGTCACCGCACTAATGGATGCAAACGTCATCCAACCATTTCGTCCGAGACTTTTGAAACTTTCACGAAAATGACGACGAAGGGTGTTAAGCCTCATAACCGTACTCCCCCTTCACTTCATCGCGTACAATTTTTCCACGCTCAATCGCAATAGCGCGCTTGCGAATCGTATTGACAATTTCGCGGTTATGCGTCGCCATAACAATCGTCGTTCCACGATCATTAATACGCTCGAAAATATCCATTATTTCCCACGATGTATCCGGATCTAAATTTCCTGTCGGCTCGTCCGCAATGACAATCGTTGGGTTATTGACAATCGAACGCGCAATTGACACGCGTTGTTGTTCCCCACCAGACAATTCATCAGGATAAAAGCGCGCTTTATGTTTTAATCTGACTAAGTCAAGCACTTCCATAACACGTTTACGAATATTTTTTGGCGATTCTTCAATCACTTCCAAAGCAAACGCGACGTTTTCATATACCGTTAACTTGGGAAGAAGCTTGAAGTCTTGAAAGACGATTCCGATATTTCGACGAAGCAAAGGCACTTTGCTATCTTTTATATTCGCTAAGTTCACGCCGTTAATCATAATTTTTCCGCTTGTCGGCTTTTCTTCGCGATACATCATTTTAATAAACGTCGATTTCCCAGCACCGCTCGGACCGACGACATACACAAATTCGCCTTGTTTAATACGAATAGAAATTCCATTTAACGCAATGACCCCGTTCGGGTATGTTTTATATACATCTTGCATTTCGATCATAAGCAACCACCTAATTATTCGATCTTTTTCTACATATTCCTGCAAAATTCTTACCTTGTTCATTATATCATCATTTCCGACGGAAAAGGGGCGAATTTTATTTACAGTTATATTTCAGGACTGTTACAAATGAAAAGAGGATGCGTCAATGTGCATCCTCTTACTTTTTCGTCGCTAGCCATTCAGCTACTTTATCAACATCGTCTCCTTGGAGTAAGCCACCTGGCATACCACCACGACCGTTTGCGATAATGTTTTTAATTTCTTCTTGCGAATATTTTCCACCCACTTTATCAAGCGCTGGACCAACGCCACCTTCTAAGTTTTGTCCGTGACAGCTTGCGCATGATTTTTTGTAAACGGCTTCTGCAGCTGAAGTTGTGTCCCCGCCGCCATTTGTTGTTTTTTCGCCCGCGCTATCCCCTCCGCCACAGGCTGCTAACACAATCGCTGTACCAGCAAATAAACTAAGTAGTTTTTTCTTCATACACAAATCCCCCTTGTAAACATTTTCATACATTTCTATTATATCGCATCGTTTTTACGTTAGGCACGTTTAAATCCTTCCCCAAGCACTTCTGCCGCATCCATAACAACGACAAATGCAGATGGATCAATGGTTTTCACTAATTGTTTCAATTTTGTGAACTCGCTTTGTGCCACAACGCACATAAGCATCGTACGTTCTTGTTCTGTGTATCCACCGTATGCATGTAGTTTTGTCACACCGCGGTCAATTTTATGCAAAATCGCTTCACGCACTTCTTCTTCTTTGTTCGTAATAATCATTGCCATTTTCGAGTTACCAAATCCGATTTGAACAAAGTCGATCGTTTTACTTGTGACGAATAACGCAATTAATGCATATAACGCCCGCTCTAAGTCAAACACAAATGCTGCTGTTAGTACAATTAAACCGTCAATTAAAATGACGCACGTCCCTAACGATAACCCTGTATATTTATGAATAATTTGAGCAGCTAAATCGGTGCCCCCTGTCGATGCGCGACCACGAAAAACGATACCTAATCCTACACCGACGCCAATGCCGCCAAATAATGCCCCAAGCAATGGATCGTTCGTTGCTGGCGCCATGTCATGCGTCAAATAAACGACAAACGGCAAAAAAGCAGTACCGACCAATGTTTTGACGCCAAACTGTTTTCCAAGCAGCAACACGCCTGCAATAAATAGCGGAATGTTAAGCGCCCATTGTACATAAGCAGGCTGCCAACCGAGCGTCGCATGCAAAATGGTACTAATACCGCTCACACCACCTGAGGCAACGCGATTCGGAAGTAAAAATAAATTGAATGCAACAGCCACAACGGCCGAGCCAACAAGAATGTATACGTATTCCAATATTTTTTCAACGACTGGATTTGTTATGTTGTTTCGTTTACGCATGCTTCTCACCTTCCCTCGTGAGTATAGCATGCCCGACATAGGAAGTAAATGACATCGAATTAACGCAATAATGATTTAATATAGTGAAGTTAATATAAGTCTCCTCGATTGCCAATCGCCTCGATGTAAATCATTTGCTCGTGGTGATCAATGCGGAAAAGAATGCGGTATGTGCCAACACGTAAACGGTACAAACTTTGTTGTCCTCTCATTTTTTTAATGTCTCCTTGAGGGGGACTGTAAAGCAATCCTTTTAATGCTATAGCTATCCGTTCTTGTACTTCTTTCTCTTGATTAGCAAGAAATTTTACTGCTTCCTTACGGTAAATCAACCTGTAAGCCAAATTCACGTTTTGCATCACCACCGGTCATGTATCCTTCGTCTCCTTGTAACTGGCGGTTTTCCTCTTCTGTTAACAACGCTTCTTCTTCACTTACTTCCTCCATTTCATCCCACCATTTATGATCTTTTTTTGATCTTTGCAGTAAATACAATAAAAATTCGTAGGCTGATTTTTGGTCGGATTCGCTTAACTGTTCAATCATCTCATGGAGCACTTTTTTGTCTACTGCCATGTTATTCCCCCCTTTCGTTATGTCCAGATTATCACGCTCTTTTTTTAGATGTCAATAATATACAACAAAAGGTGCCCGTGCCGGACACCTCACCCTTGTTTTAATTTTGAGCGTAAATAGGCGTCAATAAAGACATCAATTTCTCCGTCCATCACCGCTTGTACGTTTCCAACTTCCGTGTTTGTTCGATGATCTTTTACAAGCGAATACGGATGAAACACATAAGAACGAATTTGGCTTCCCCAGCCAATTTCTTTTTGTTCACCGCGAATTTCAGCAAGTTCCGCTTGTTGTTCCTCCAATTTCTTTTGATACAATTTCGCCTTTAACATGTTCATCGCTTTTTCGCGGTTTTTAATTTGCGAACGTTCGGATTGGCATGTGACGACAATACCTGTCGGGATATGTGTAATACGTACAGCCGAATCTGTCGTATTGACGTGCTGACCGCCGGCACCGCTTGAGCGATACGTATCGACTTTTATTTCGTCCGGACGGATGTCGACTTCGATGTTTTCGTCAAATTCAGGCACAACTTCGCACGAAACGAACGACGTATGACGGCGACCGGAAGCGTCGAACGGTGAAATACGGACGAGGCGGTGAACCCCTTTTTCCGCTTTTAAATATCCGTATGCATTATGCCCTTTAATTAACAACGTGACGCTTTTAATTCCGGCTTCTTCACCCGGTAAATAATCGAGCGTTTCCACTTTGTATCCTTTTTTCTCCGCCCAGCGCGTGTACATACGCAACAACATCGACGCCCAATCTTGCGACTCTGTTCCACCGGCGCCAGGATGAAGCTCTAAAATAGCATTATTTTTATCGTACGGCTCATTCAATAGAAGCTGCAGTTCAAATTCGCTAAAGTCTTTCGATAGTTTTTTCGCTTCAGCTACGAGCTCTTTTTGTAAATCTTCGTCTGGTTCTTCTTTCACGAGCTCGTATGTCACTTCTAAATTTTCGAACCGCTCTTCTAGTGAGCGAAACTCACCGACTAAATCTTTGAGCGCATTTGCCTCACTAATTACCGCTTGAGCTGCTTTTTGATCGTCCCAAAAATGAGGCGCGGCCATTTGAGCTTCTAGTTGTTCAATGCGCGCTTCTTTCGTTTCGAGGTCAAAGAGACCCCCTAATATCCGCTAATCGCTTAGCCATTTTTTCAAGCTCTTGCTTAATTTCTACTAAATCAATCATGTCCTTCACCTCAACCATTATTGTATGCAAACGTCTCGGCGGACGCAACATAACGAAAGCGAGGGAACATCCCTCACTTATCGTCCGCAACAATGTTTATATTTTTTTCCGCTTCCGCACGGGCACGGATCATTTCGGCCGACTTCCACCGCTTTTTTCACCGGCTTGCGTTTCACTTCCTCGCCTTCTTTCGGATGAACCGCTTCTCCTTTGGCTACTTCTTGTCGTTCAAGATTGCTTTCGATTTCCGCTTTCATGATATAGCGGGCGACTTCTTCTTCAATAGAAGCGATCATTGCCTCAAACATCGCATACCCTTCCATTTGATATTCACGCAACGGATCAATTTGACCGTATGCTCGTAAATGAATGCCTTGGCGAAGCTGTTCCATCGCATCGATATGTTCCATCCATTTCATATCGACCGCACGTAAAACGATGACGCGTTCAAACTCGCGCATTTGTTCCGCTGGAATGCGGTTTTCTTTTTCATCGTAACGCGTGCGCACTTTGTTCCAGATGAATTCAATCATTTCTTCTGGATCTTTGCCGCGCAAATCGTTGATCGTCACGTCTCCTTCAGGAAGAAGATTCGCCTGCACATAATCAACGATCGCTTGCACATTCCATTCTTCCGGCATCTCTTCATCTGGCGTATGCATACGCACAACGCGCTCAATCACGGATTGAATCATTTTTTCAACGATGTCGCGTAAGTTTTCAGAATCGAGCACTTGGAAACGTTGACGATAAATAATTTCACGTTGTTCGCGCAATACATCGTCGTACTGCAACAGTTGTTTCCGTGCATCAAAGTTGTTTCCTTCCACGCGTTTTTGCGCAGATTCGACCGCTTTCGATACGATTTTACTTTGAATTGGCTGTGAATCGTCCATGCCTAAACGATCCATCATGGCCATCATATTTTCTGAACCGAAGCGACGCATGAGCTCATCTTCAAGCGACAAGTAAAATTGCGATACCCCAGGGTCTCCTTGACGACCAGAACGACCGCGCAATTGGTTGTCGATGCGGCGGCTTTCATGACGCTCTGTACCGATAACGGCTAAACCACCAAGCTCGCGCACACCTTCACCGAGTTTAATATCCGTTCCGCGTCCTGCCATGTTTGTCGCAATCGTTACTGCCCCTTTTTGACCAGCTTGCGCAATAATTTCTGCTTCTTTCGCATGGTTTTTCGCGTTTAATACGTTATGGCGAATGCCGCGCTTCGTTAACATGCTCGACAATAATTCAGACGTTTCAATGGATACCGTACCGACAAGGACAGGTTGTCCTTTCGCATGACGTTCCGCAATGTCTTCGACAACCGCGCGAAACTTTCCTTCCATCGTACGATAAATTAAATCTGGACGGTCATCGCGAATGACTGGTTTATTTGTCGGAATGACAACGACTTGCATATTGTAAATGTTGCGAAACTCTTCTTCTTCTGTTTTCGCCGTTCCCGTCATTCCCGCAAGCTTTTCATACATGCGGAAATAGTTTTGGAACGTAATTGTCGCAAGCGTCATCGATTCATTTTGAATTTCAAGCCCTTCTTTTGCTTCAATCGCCTGATGGAGTCCATCGCTATATCGACGTCCGCGCATAAGACGACCTGTAAACGGGTCGACGATAACGATTTTCCCATCTTCCACAACGTAATCAACGTCACGCTGCATGACAACATGTGCGCGCAACGCTTGGTTAATATGGTGGTTTAACGTCACATGTTTTAAATCAAATAAGTTATCGATACCAAACGCGCGCTCCGCTTTGTTCATTCCTTCTTCCGTCAGCTGAACGCTCTTCGTTTTTTCATCATACGTATAATCGACATCGCGCTTTAATGTACGAACAAACGCGTTCGCTTGAATGTACAGCTTCGTAGATTTTTGTGCTGTGCCTGAAATAATGAGCGGGGTACGCGCTTCGTCAATTAAAATCGAGTCGACTTCGTCAATGATTGCATAATGAAGTGGGCGTTGCACCATATGTTCTTTATATAGCACCATGTTATCGCGCAAATAGTCGAAGCCAAATTCGTTGTTCGTTCCGTATGTAATATCTGCATTGTAAGCCGCTTGCTTTTCTTCACGCGACATATTCGTTAAGTTCAATCCGACAGATAATCCTAAAAATTGATATAACTTACCCATTTCTGTCGCGTCACGGCTCGCTAAATATTCGTTTACCGTGACGACATGAACACCTTTTCCAGTTAACGCATTTAAATATACCGGCATCGTTGCAGTTAACGTTTTTCCTTCCCCTGTCTTCATTTCAGCAATATTGCCTTCATGAAGTGCGATGCCTCCCATCAATTGTACTTTATACGGATACATGCCAAGCACGCGCTTCGCTGCTTCGCGAACGACTGCAAAGGCTTCCACAAGCAAATCATCAAGCGTTTCGCCTTTTTCGAGACGCGCCTTAAACTCTTCCGTTTTTTGACGCAACTCGTCATCAGAAAGCTGCGCCATTTGTGGACCGAGCGCATCAATCTCATTCGCTATTTTTTCCAGTCGTGCAATTTGCCGTTTATTCGGATCAAACACTTTTTTGAACATTCCAAGCATACAAAAACGCTCCTTGCTTATATAGTCGCTAATTACCATCATATCACTTACAGGAAAAGGTGACAACTCATACGAAAGAAAAGAAAAAACCAGCGCAGGAGACGCTGGGGAGATGTTATCGTTGAGGCGATTGGAGTTGTTCGATCGTTGCTTCGACGTGGTGGAGTCGTTTGTTGAGAGCATAGATTTCAAATCCTTTTTCATCAATCTTTTTATAAATATGTTGCAATAATGTTTGTACATCGTTGGCTAGTTGAATTTCTAAACGGTGCACTGTTTCTTTTACGTCGCTTAGTTGTATTTCGACATGTTCAAGACGCTTCTTTACATCGCACATTTCTCCCTCGAGACGACTGATGCGCATGTTTGTCTCTTTCATCTCTTGTTCAAGCGCGGTTAAACGAGCTTCCATGTTAGCAAATCGCGCTTCGATTTGTGCAAATCGCTCATCAATTTGCGCAAATCGTTCGTCAATTTGCGCGAACCGTTCGTCAATTTGCGCGAACCGTTCGTCAATCTGTGCGAACCGTTCGTCAATCTGTGCGAACCGTTCGTCAATCTGTGCGAACCGTTCGTCAATCTGTGCGAACCGTTCATCAATTTGTGCGAACCGTTCATCAATTTGTGCAAAACGCTCGTCAATTCGGGCAAATTGATTACGCACTTCTTGTTGAAACTGTAGAAAATTACTTTCGATATTCGTCAGCTTCGCTAAAATTTCGCGTAAAATCGCTTCCATCCTTTTTCACCTCCTTTCACAGTATACCACCCTCTGTCTTCATTCGACAGAGGGTGGTAGGATTAGTTTGCTTCAATTAAGCCATATTTGCCGTCTTTTCGTTTGTAAACGACGTTTGTACGGTTTGTTTCTGCGTTAATAAAGACGTAAAAGTTATGACCAAGCATATTCATTTGTAAAATTGCTTCTTCGCTATCCATCGGTTTTAAGCTAAATCGCTTCGTACGAACAACTTCGAATTCCTCTTCCTCATGCTCTTCTGTTGCCACAGGAGCAGTTGCTGTTAATGTTACACCATTTGCTTCTTTTTCACGCATTTTTCGATTCACTTTCGTTTTATGCTTACGAATTTGGCGTTCGAGTTTATCGACGACCAAATCAATAGCCGCATACATATCATCATGGCGCTCTTCCGCACGCAACACAATTTGTGGCATTGGGATTGTCACTTCAATTTTTGCCTGTTTATCATTATATACTTTTAAGTTAACGTGAACCGTTACTCCTTCCGTCGATTCAAAATAGCGTTCTAATTTTCCGATTTTTTTCTCGACATACTCTCGAATGGCTTGTGTAACCTCGATGTTTTCTCCGCGAATGTTGTATTTCATACGCTGTTCCTCCTTTTATGAAAGGTTGTTTACTTATTTCTACAATTCCCTACAAAACTCCTTCTCAATCGTCACATTTTTTGTGAAAAAATGATGAACAAAACAATGGATAATTATGCTATAATTTATAGATGATGAAAAGTGTTCGTATTTTTCTACTGAGGTGTTATCGCATGCGTAAAGTGCACATATTTGAAGCAAAAAGTGGCGATGTGCTCGCCGTTGATATTTACGGACCAAACGGTGCAGTTTTGCTCGCTAAGGGGGTTAAACTGACCGACTCATACATTCGCGGATTGCGTGAAAATGGCATTCGTCATATTTATATTCACGATATTTTTACATTTGATATTGAAGAAAAGCCAATGATTAGTCCCGTTGTGCGACAACAAGCGGTAAAAAAAGTGTACGAAACGATGACAGAACTGATCGAGGAACAAAAAGCTGTCCAGCGCGTGTCCTCGCTTGACCTCGGACAAGAATATCAAAAAATATTCAAAGAGATTTTAGACTATTTATTAAGTCGAGAAAATTTGCTCATTAACTTATCTGACCTTGTTATTTCAAAAGGGTATTTCTTTCACCACTCGGTTAACGTGGCAACAATCGCAGGCGTTATCGGATTAGCGAAAGGATATTCATCCCAACAATTGCTTGATTTAGGCGTCGGAGCACTTTTATTTGACATTGGCATGACACAAATTCCAAGTGCCCTTTGGGGGAAAAAGGGGCCGCTTAGCCCTGAAGAACGTCGAATCGTTTCCCACCATACTGAATTTGGGTTTGAATTATTGAAAAAACAAAACAACGTCTCACCGTCATCCGCTTACTGTGCACTCCAACATCACGAACGGTTTGATGGGAGCGGCTATCCACATCAAGCAGCCGGTAAATACATTCATGAGTTCGCGCGCATTATCGCCATCGCAGACGTGTTCGACGCGCTCACTTCTCCGCGTGACCATCGGAAACAACACTCACCGCACGAAGCAGCTGAATATTTATGCGCGGCCGGTAATACGTTGTTTGACTACGAACTCATTAAAACGTTTTTAAAATATGTCGCCATTTACCCACTCGGCACAAACGTCGTATTAAACACAGGATACCGAGGCGTCGTCTCAAACATTTTCCCTGAATATCCGCTTCGTCCTGTCGTTCGTATTTTACAAAATCCAAGCGGCGAGATGCTCAAATCACCGTTTGAAATCGACTTGCGTAAAGAAGTAAACGTCACGATTGTCGAAGCGTTTTGAATAACAAAAGGTGCGATCCACTCGCACCTTTATATTATTGCTCAACATACGGACGAAGATGTTGCATCACGCTTACTTTCCACGCCTCAAACGCTGGCGCTAAATGTTTTTCGACAATTTGTTGCTTCGCATTTGGATCATGCAGCTTTCCGTCTAATTTCCACGCCTCTTCTATGACAGAAGAAAAACGTTGAAGCTCGTTCAATAGCGCGATATCATCGGCAAAAAAATGCGCAAGCGATCGCTCATTTGTCGTATCAATTTGACCGAACGCTGTAAAAATATCAGCGAGCACGACATCCCCTTGCGTGCGCTCGTAATTCGCAAAACTTTCAATGACGTAGCGAAAACCTTCTTCAATGGTGTCTAATAACGCCGCATATTGACGAACGACTGTTAATTGTTCTGGAGTTAAATGTACCATATATTCTACCTACCTTCGTTTATCATAAAACATACCGTCAATCGATAACGAATCGTATAAGTCATCATACCGTTCGACAGCTACTTTCGTTTGCTTCGTTTGTTTTAAATCTTGCTGAATTTGTTGTTTGAATTGTTGGAGAAGAGCGTTCGCCTCCCGATCAAGCGCAAGCAGCTGTTTTCCTATTTGTTTTTCTTCGTCGGTTAACATTGTCGGAAGTAGCTGAAGAAGCTGCTCACGCTTTTCAAGCAGTTGTTCGATTTGTTCGATGACAGCTTCACGCTTCTCTCTTTCGATCGGCTCACGAAGCAACGTCACAATCGCCACCGTCGCCTCAAAAAGCTCTGAAACAACGCTCATTACACGTGACCGCCTTGCGCATATTGACGCTGACGATTCATTTGAATAACTTGCTTCCACGTATCACGAAATTCTTTTACATATCCTTCGACTTCTTCTAAAATCGTTATGTCGCTTTTAATGTTCGCTTCAACAAGACGCCGATATATATAGTCATACATCGTCATCATCGATTTTGCCACTTCATATTCCATATTGAGCGTCACCATAAGCTCTTGAATAATTTTTTGTGCTTTTAATAAGTTCGTGTTGCGTGCTTCAATATCTTTCTCCTCGATCGCCTTTTTCGCTTGCGCAATAAACTTTAAACAACCGTTGTAAAGCATAAGCGTTAATTCCCCTGGCGACGCCGTTTGCACCGCGTTCGTTTGGTATGATTGATATGGGTTCATCGTTCAACCTCCTAAATTACTGTGCTCCTCCACCAAAAGCATTCATTAAATACATGCTTTGCGAGTTCGCACGTTGTACCGCCTTTTCCATCGCTGAAAACTGCTTCCAATAGCGGTCTTCCACTCGTTTTAATCGGTCTTCCGCTGCGCTAATACGTGTGTCAAGATCAAGTAAGCTTTTTCCAATGATATATTGATTCGTAGCTTTTAACGTATTTCCTGCTTTGTCTTCAATGCTTTTCATTGTCTTTTTTATTTCATCGCGAAGTTGGAGGACGATACCTTTATCGCTTCCAGAGCCATTGTTACTGAACAGGCGATAAATCGCATCTGGATTTTCTTCAATTTTTTGTCGCAATTTTGCTTCGTCAATAATTAACTTCCCGCCATCTAAGTAGTTTGGCGTTGTCGTAATACCGATTTGGGCAAGCTGTTGAAACCCTTCCGGCGCTGCTTCGACTTTGCGATAAAGCGCTTGCCGCATGTTAGAGAGCGCATTCGATAAAATCGAATCGCTGCGCAAAATACCGCTTTTCGCTTTTTCCTCCCACTTCTCTGCCTGTTTTTCGGTTAACTGTTCACGTTGCTCATCTGTCAGCGGTTGGTAGTCACGGTAGCGCGTTTCTTTTAGCTTTTTATTAATTTCATCAATTGTTTCGTTGTATTTATCGACAAACGATTTAATCGAGTTAAAAATCGCATCGGTGTTTGTCGTTGATGTAATCGTCACCGTTCCTGCATGCGTGTTTTTCAATGTGTATGTCATACCGCTAATTGTAAATGTGTTTGATGTTCGTTCTGTTTCAAGACCGTTGATTGTGAATTTAGCGTTTTGCCCTGTTCCCGCATCTTGTTTTAAAAACGTTTTTGTGATTACATTTAATGGATCACTTGAATCAACCTGTATATCTAGGTTAAATCCTAATTTAGTGAAAAGTTCTGCACCGCTTGTAACTTCAATAGAAGATCCGCTACCCGTTTGATTTTTAGTAATAACCATTTTCTGTGTAAAATCATCGTAAAACGCACGAACGCCTAATTTAGTATCTTGATTCAATTTTGAAATCAACGTGCTCAATGTGTCCTTACTCGGGTCAAGTGAGATAGTAACAGTTTCTTCAACACTGCTATCTGGATTCTTCACTTTAAACTGTAAAGAAGTTGGCATTACCTCTGTACCTGAAAATAATGTGCTCAACTGGTCATTTGCACTTATATTAATCGTATTTTGTGATGTCCATCTTGCCGCAGTTGCAAGTTGCGTAATGTTGCTAATCTCAACTGTTTGATTCGACGCGCTCGGCGTGCTTGTGGCGGTGACGACATTTTCGTTTGAGCTCGTCACTTTTTTCTGTAAAAACGTGCTTTGGCGCATGACGCCGTCGAAAATCATGCGGTCTAAATCATTTAACAAACGATTCATATCGCGATACGCATCGCGCTGCCACTCAAGCAATTGCTTTTTTTGTTTTAATTTATCGATCGGCGCACGTTCGACTTTCATTAAATCGCTGACGATTTTATCAATATCCATTCCACTCGCCAATCCACCAATTCGCATTAAACTCATCTTTCTTCACCATCCTCTCAAATTTTTCGATCGACAATTAAACCGACAAACTTCATCATTGCCGCATACATATCTAATAGTTTTTTCGGCGGAATTTCACGCACAACTTCTTTCGTCCGTTCATCAATGAGCTGGACGTAATACTCTTTCAAATCTTCATGCACGTTAAACTTTAACGACGTATGGCTCGGCTGTAAAAACTCGTTCATACCTTTCACGATTTCTTCAAGCTTTTCTTTTGAAATGCGCTCTTCTTCTTGTTTTGCCGTCATCGTTTGTTGTAGAGTGGTTTGCTCTTGCTTTTGCTGTTCTGCTGGACGCTCTGTCGTTTTTTCATACATATACGTGGAAGAAAGAGAAGAAGAAATACGTTCAATCATCACCGTTCGCTCCTTTACATATACGTTCCTACTATTTATATCGGATGGAGAAGGGAAATTTGAAGGGGAAAAAACTATATGAAGAGAAATAAACAAGAGACCTTAGAAAACCTAAGGCCTCTTGTTGTTTCATTAACGGAGTAATTGTAATACTCCTTGTGGTTGTTGATTGGCTTGCCATGCCGCAACGTCTTTCGATCGTTGTGTAGACTATATCTTCACCTTTCTAGCTATTAGCTAGCGAAGGGCTGGGCACTTCGGGTATTTCCCCTACGGACTTCATCACCATAGCTCTCGCCTTAGGTGGTATGTCCTAGTCGTTGAACCTTCTCCAGAGTTTCCTCACAGGAGCTTGGCTGCTGATTGCCCATTGTAGCATCTTCCTTTTTTCACGCCGTCACGTCTGCCGTTTCCAGCTCCGTTGTGGCAAGGAAAGCTTTAGGGCTTCCCAGCAATTCACCCAGTCATTCTCTTAGCCGTTTCCAGCTAAGACGCCCTTCCAATCAAATTACCGAAGTAGTTGCAATACACCTTGTGGCATTTGATTGGATTGAGCCAACATCGCTTGTGCTGCTTGGGAAAGAATATTGTTTTTCGTAAACTCCATCATTTCTTTCGCCATATCTACGTCGCGAATACGTGATTCTGCAGCTGTTAAGTTCTCTGCAGCTGTACCTAAGTTATTGATTGTGTGCTCTAGGCGGTTTTGGTAAGAACCTAATTGAGCACGCTCGTCTGAAACTTGTTTAATAGCATTATCAAGCACATCAAGCGCTGCGTTTGCATTCGCTTTTGTATCAATGCTTGTAGCGCTCACTTTTGTAGCACCGCCAAGCGCTGTTGCGCGCATGTCAGAGATTGATATGTTCATTTTTTGACCGCTGTTAGCACCAATTTGCAAATCAATTGACCCAGTTGAAGTTACATCAAAAGTATTATTTGCGTTAATATCAGTGATGCTACTGTTAATTTCTACACTGATACCTAATGAGCCAAAGTTAATTTCTTTTGTTTCAAATCCCGTAGGTGCCCCACCGTAGTTAATTGTTTCGGATTTTCCTGCTCCGTTGTTTACAGTGATCGTTCCTGCTCCCGTATCAACAGTAATACTATAACCATTCAACACTTCTGCGCCGTTTGATTTAATGTTGACGATACCATTTGCTGTTGTCAAGTTAGAACCGACGTTAGCGATGCTTGAGCTTAACGATCCATTGAGCAATTTCTGCGTGTTAAATTCCGTTGTATTACCAATTCGAGTGATTTCAGTAGATAATTGTTGATATTCTTTGTTTAACGCAGCTCGATCATCGTCTGTGTTTGTATCGTTTTGAGCTTGAACTGTAAGCTCACGCATACGCTGCAGAATAGCATGAACCTCGTTTAATCCACCTTCAGCTGTTTGAATTAAAGAAATACCATCCTGCGCATTTCGTGACGCTTGCTCTAATCCACGAATTTGACCACGCATTTTTTCTGAAATAGCAAGACCTGCTGCGTCATCACCTGCACGATTAATGCGAAGACCAGAAGAAAGTTTTTCCATGTTTTTCGCCGCATTTGAGTTGCCAATTGTCAATTGACGGTACGTATTTAACGCCGCAATGTTGTGGTTAATTCTCATCGTTCATTCCTCCTTGAATGTTTGTCCACGTCCTTGTGGTATTTTATTTGGCAAGATGGAAGTCGGCCGCCCTTCTTTCTTGCCCTCACATTTATTATCGGCTCGTTTTTTCAAAGTTTAATAGGTTGAGAAAAAAATTTTATACTTTAATGTCAAGAAATTGTGAAAACGGCGATGGTTGTTGAATTTCTTTAACGATGCGAGCTGGATCGTCTTTATGTTTGTTAACAATTTCATTTAATGCTTGTTCGGCGATCGCTTTATTGTCTTGAACGATGCGTGCGATAACGCCAGGGACGTGAACACCGCCGATGCTAACGCTCATTGTTTCTTCCCTCCTTTCTTTAATTGATCAGATAGTTGTTGAAGCGAATTGGCAGAGGCAAGTGATGCTGCGTTGTTTTCTTGTTGAATGGCGAGATATATTTCTTTTCGATGCACATCCACGTGCTTCGGTGCGCGAATGCCAAGTTTTACTTGATCGCCATCGATGGCGAGAACGACGACTTCGATGTCATCACCAATTTGAATCGCTTCTTTTAATTTGCGCGTTAATACAAGCATGTTCTCGCCTCCTTATTTCGCCTCAACCGTTTCTGGAAAAAGTCGATGTTTCGTTTTATACGGTGTATTTGTTAAAATGACTTGCTTGCCGATTCGTTCGTGAACGTTAATGACGACAGGCGCTTGTAAGTTCGCTGTCGTATTTGTAAACGGTTCTGCGACCGTTAAAATGACGTATAGCGCCACATCGTTTTCTTTTTTTATTTTTAATTGGTCACACGTCGTATCGTCCAATTCGATTTCGTACGTTGGGAAGTACGAAAACGGCTCAATCATGACAAACGCTACGTCTTTATTTTGCACCGATTGTAAAATCGTAAATGGCGAATCGTGAATCGGCAACAATGCAAATTGTTTTTCATGTTCAAAGCCCGGTAGCCCGTTTTCAAACGAAACGATCGCCATGTCGGAAAGTTGAACCGTTCCGTGATATTTCGTTTCAATGTTCATTTTCATCCCTCATTTATACAGTCACGTCAATGCGCAAGTTGTTGTGACGCACTAAGTCAATATGCACAACGTTTGGTTTATAATCGATTTGCACAGGGCGTGGCTCGATATGAATGCGAGCGCCTGACGTTTGCCAATTCATATCGATGCGTCCCGGTTCAAAGCCAATTTTCACACTAAATGGGCGTGGAATAAGCCCAACGTTATACTCAAAAGGTGGACGCTCGCTATTTGCTTGCGCTTGCATCGCAAGCACATCACCACCTTGTTCGATGCGCATTAATTCATCGCCTTGCATCGCTGCCGTTTCTAAATACGATAGCCAGCTCGCATACCCTTCTTGCGCCGCCTCTTCAATGCGACGAAAAATATGTTTTAAATCGACATCCGCACGAGCCTCCGTTTGATCAATCGTCAGGCGAGGAGGCGTCGTTTTCATCTCCACTTGCGGCTGCGGCTGTTCGATCGACATGTCCGCTTGCGGCTGGCGCATATGCATCGACCCGCGCTCAATCGTTATCGACAGTTGTGGAAACGTCGCTTGCATCGTCAGTTGTGGGATTTTCATTTCAACTCATCCCCTTAACGTAAAAAATCAACGAGCGTCGGTTGAATGATGCGCGCACCGACAGAGAGTGCCGCGCGATGTACACTTTCTTGCGACTTCAGCTCGGTAATAATTTTTTCAATGTCCGCATCTTCGTTATCAGAAATCATTCGTTTCGCGATGAGTTGTTGCTCGAATAAACGCTGTTCAACAAGCTCTAAACGGTTGACGCGCGCACCGAGCTCTGCACGCTCTGCGAGTACGTCGTTTATATGTGTGTCTAATTGGGAAAGTAAGTTGTCTAAACTACTTGTTGGATTGGCTAATTCGTTTTCAATTTGCTGTAACGTATCGAACAACCCTTGATTAAATACATTATTTGGCGTGACATTAATTTTTAGTTTAACGCCTTTTGCTACTTCGACCATAAAATCATCGTTGTTATTGCTGACAGTTGGCGGTGTTCCGTCCGTCACAGGTGCTTGTTCAATGTTTGTCCCGTTGAAAATGTATTTGCCTGCTACTTTCGTGTTAGCGACTTGTACTAAGTCTTTTTTCAGCTGTTCAATTTCGCGGGCGATCGCTTGGCGGTCTTCTAGACCGAGCGTACCGTTTTTCGCCTGAACGACAAGCTCACGGGCGCGCTGCAACACGTTTGTCGTATGGTTAAGCGCCGATTCCGAGTTTTCCATCCACGTATACGCCTCCGACAAATTGCGCTGGAATTGTTCGATTTCCGTTAAACTCGTACGGTAATGCATCCCTTTCATCGCCACGACTGGATCTTCAGACGGACGATGAATTTTTTTCCCTGTTGCTAGTTGTTGTTGGTACGTACCGAGTTTGTCATAGCTTTTACTCACATTGCGAAGCGTATTGTTCGCTAACATCATTTGTGTCACGCGCATCGATTACTCACCTACCTTCCGACGATGCCCATATTATTAATAATTTTATCCAACATTTGATCGATCATTGTAATCATACGCGCAGAGGCGTTATAAGCATGCTGGAATTTCATCATGTTCATCATCTCTTCATCAAGCGATACGGAGCTGACCGACTGGCGACGTTCATCAACCGATTGGCGAAGCACCTCGCTATTTTCAGATAACCGTTTCGCTTCTTGTGCGTTGACCGCCATTTGTCCAATTAAACTTTCGTAAAAGTTTTGAATCGTTGTTGTGTTTCCTGCAATATTCATCGTTCCGTTTTTCACTTCAGCTAGCGCTTGGGCGTTACTTCCATCACCGATTTGACCTGTTGCTGACGCGGCAATGTTATCGAGCGAATCTTTAATAATTTGTGCGACATCTAACGTTCCAGCCGGATCACTTGGATCGTAAGTAAAAAATGTTTTCCCATCCTTTGTTTTATTTTTTATCTCCGTTACACTCCATCCATTAGAATGAACTGCATTAAACTGATCCGCAAATGCTTTTGCCATGGCGTTTAAATTACTTAACATTTCAGGATATAATCCTTTCGTCGTTGTACCCCCATCGTCGCTATATCCATACGAATAAAGAAGCGATCCTACTTTTCCGTTTTCTTTCAAACGTTCAAATGTTGAAAACGATGTATTTCCGAGTGAAAAACTAACAATTGGTCCTGTTTTTGTCACATTGTCTTGATAGCTCAGTTGGAGCTCATTTACTTGTCCTAATCGTCCATCAACAAGCGTGCCAATCACCGTGCTCCCTGTTCGATCCACTAGTTCTACCGTAAAACGTCCTTCCGCAATTTTTAAGGAGCTTCCACCACTGGACACAGGCGTAACTTTCACATTTACATATTGCGACAACTCATCTAAAAGCCGATTGCGCTCATCATATAAATCGTTCGGCAAATATCCGTGCACTTCGACTTCGCTAATTTGTCTGTTTATATCATTCAGCTGACGAGCTAAAGAGTTTACTGCTTTTACTGTGACATCCAACTCATTTTTTAAATCATCGCGAATCGATTTGAGTGAACTAGATAAATAATGAAACGTCTCTGCGACCGCAATGCCGCGCTGACGGACGACCGAGCGAGCACCGGCGTTCGATGGATTTACCGCTAAATCTTGCAGCGCTTGCCAGAAGCGATCTAGTGTTTTTGCTAGTCCTTCATCTGATGGTTCGTTCATAATTTCTTCCATTTTATACAGTGCTTCCGCACGCGTATTCCAATAGCCGTATTTCATGTTTTCTCCGCGATATTGGACATCTAAAAATTCTTCCCGCATGCGTTGCACCGTGCCGCCTTCCACACCTGTTCCCATTTGTCCTGGCATGACGGGACGGTTTTTCGACGCAAACGGATACGGCGGCGTTTGTTCGAAGTTGACGCGCTGGCGCGAATAGCCTGGCGTGTTGGCGTTTGCGATATTATGACCGGTGACGTATAATGCTTGTTGCTGGGCAGTCATCCCGCGCCGTACTGTTTCTAACCCATGAAATGTTGAAAGCACAAAAAGCCCCCCTTACGTTTTCGCTTCAAATGACGACCTTGGCGGCAATTCATCCGCTCGCTTCGGGTCATACGTCACATCTTGTTCGTTCGGTATCATCAAATCTAATGTAAAATGAATAAATTGGAGCGACTGTTGCAGCAGCTGCATATTCAGTTCATTTTGCGCTTTTAGCCGTGCAATCGTTTGACTTAGTTCATTAGCTAGTTGGAGTAGCTTTGTTCGTTCTTTTTCTTCCAACTGTTCAGCATATCGACTCACCGTTCGTTCTTCTTCAGACATATGTGAAAGAAGGCTCATTCGTTCGCTTTCTAGCTGCCGAATGGCCATCACATATTTTTGTTCTTTTACCATCATTTGTTGCAACGTACCGATGTCGCTTTTTTTAATCGCTTCTGTTTTTTGTTCTGCTAGCTGCAATAAGCCACGATGAAACGTCAGCAACTTTTGCATCAAATCAATCATGTTCGCTCGCTCCATTACCGTTTATAATAGCGCAATACGCTTTCCGCAATCGCTCGTGCATCGATCGTGTACGTGCCTGCTTCAACTTCTGATTTTAGCCGTTCCACTTTTTCTAACCGTTCCGAGGAAAATTTCGCAGCTTCTTGCAGTTCTTTCGCCGCGCTAGAAATTTCAACTTGATCCATCTTTTTCGTTGCTTTTGTCGGCTTTTCGACACGTGACGTCCGCTCATACGGATTGACGTTCATCGGTTGAATGCGATTAATTTTCATGTTCCCACCTCACTTTTTCCGTTCTTCTCCTATGCTTATTATCGGCTAAAAGAAAAAAATGTTTAGTCATCTTTTCGGCGTTCTGTAAAGTATGTCGTCTGGCGTTTCGCTTGTCTTTGTCGCTCCTCTTCTTGTTGAATTTTTGTCATCTCTTTTTGAATGCCACCGATACACTTAGCACATAACCTGCCTTCACGAATCGTTGCCCCACACTTTTCGCACGGATAACCGAGGTTTGGAAAATGAACGAGCTGTAATCGCCCTTTTTTAATCCATTTAATAATTAACGCTTCTTCTACCCCTGTCGCATCAACAACTTGGGACATTGTCGCCGTGCGATTTTCTCGTTTTCGAATAAATGCATACACTTTTTCAAACAATTTTTCCTCTTCTTTATAACATGCGTCACATACGTCGCGAAATTGCGTGCGAACAAACAAACTTCCGCATTTTGGGCAGTTATCTAACATGTCGCTCCCCCTTACGTGTAAATATTAATAATTAACCCTTGAATTTCACCAACAAGCCCGAGCAAATCAAGCCCTTTTTTCTCTTTTTCTAATACAGCGTTTGTGAGCTCCACTAACTTTTGATCGACTTCTTTTACAAGCTTATAAATTTTCGACCGTCCCCCCCGGCTAAATCCGCGCTGTTCTTCAAGCTGCAAACTATTTTTCACCGCATCGTCTAAAAATTGCTTTACCAACCTTTTATATTTTTTTAAATCTTCAACCGTTTGCGACTCCGCTAACTTTTTTCCTTGCGCTTCAATTTGTTGCGCCATCGTTTGAAAACGTTCAAATAACACATCGTTTTTTTTCTTATGCATCACTTCCGTAAACGACACCGATTCCATCGGTGCATCATCTTTTTTCTCAACACGATTCAACGACGCCCGCGACACTTTTTGCACTTCCATCAACGTTCACACCTTTTTCTTTTTATTATGCCACAGTTACAAAAAAAGGGCGAGGTCGCATCGACCTACCCTTTTTACCCATTAGCTTTTTAACAATTGTAAAATTCCTTGCGGCAACTGGTTCGACTGCGCGAGCATCGCCTGCGCTGCTTGGTTTAAAATGTTGTTTTTCGTAAAGTTCGTCATCTCCATCGCCATATCTGTATCGCGAATACGTGACTCCGCAGACGTTAAGTTCTCATGCGCTGTTTTTAAGTTGTTGATCGTGTGCTCAAGACGGTTTTGGATTGCACCGAGTTTACCACGTTCTTCGGATACTTTTTTAATTGCTTCATCTAGCTTCACGAGGGCATTATTAGCACCAACAGGAGTAGAAACATCTACATCAGCAATATTTAGTGCTGCGGCACTCATATTATTAATCTGTAACTTTAAAGTTTGCCCTTCATTGGCACCAACATGAAAATCAATTCCACCAGTAGCGTATGTTCCGACGCCTGAGAGACCTAATGCATCTGCTGCTTTTCCTTTAGCAACTTCAATCTTCACCGTATCAGGATTGCTACTGTTAAGAACAAGAGATCCATTTTTAACATCTACAGATACCGTACCGAAATCAATGCCTGTTAGTGTCTTATAGTCGGATAAAGCATCATTAATAGCCGTTTGAAGTTGATCAGCAAGATTACCTGATCCCTTCATTTCCTCATCAGCTACATAGGTATCACTAGCAATTGTAGAAAGATCTACATCAATATTATATCCATTTACTGAAAGCGTTAATTTATCAGCTACTACTAAGCTATTTAGCGCCGCTGCCGCCACTGCCGTCAATTTGCCATCAGAACCAGATTTCCAATTATTATTATCTATTAATTTCGAAACAAGGTCGGTGGTTGCCGGGCTGGCTGTATGAGTTGCGTCATCCAAAAGACGAATTTCGATTTTTGAGTTCGTTCCCGTTATGCCGCTAGTAATGACAAAATCCATACTTGTCGTACTTTGTACATCCGTAATCTCAAACTTTGGCTTAGTAACTTGAGCATTAGGATTTGCCGTATTATACGCATCGATAGCTGCCTCTAATGATGATTTGAGACTTTGGAACCATTGAAACTGATCCGAACCCGTTACGCCTGTTAAGTTAAAAACTACACCATCAACGTTTACTTGTACATTCTGCGAAATATTTGATGTTATGTTAGAAGTTGGATCAAAGTTATCCACTTTAACATATGCTGCAGTAGCTGTACCGATCGGGCTTCCTTTTCCACCGAGCTGGTTGCCTGACAACTCCCCGTTCAGCAGTTTCTTCGTATTGAATTCAGTTTTTTCAGCAATCCGATTAATTTCATTTTTAAGCTGTTCAAACTCGCTGTTAAGCGCTTTTCGATCATCATCTGTGTTCGTACCGTTTGCAGCTTGCACCGCTAACTCGCGCATCCGCTGAAGCATGCTATGAACAGAGCTTAGCGCCCCCTCCGCTGTTTGAATTAGCGAAATCGCATCTAACGCATTGCGTTCTGCAACTTCTAAACCGCGAATTTGCGAGCGCATTTTTTCGGAAATCGCTAGACCTGCGGCGTCGTCTGCCGCGCGGTTAATACGTAAACCGGAAGAAAGTTTTTCTAAGTTTTTCGCTGTGTTTGATTGGTTTACTGCCAAGTTACGATAAGCGTTTAATGCTTGAATATTGTGATTAATTCTCATGTTTTTCTCTCCTTTACTCCGTCATAATAAATTGTTCGTATGCCGCTGCTTTTTTCGCTGCGACATTCGTTGTCGGTTGTTTTTTCAACGCCTCATTCCATGCAGTTGCAATTTCTTTTGTGATCGTGAGCACTTCTTGCATCATCTCTACGTCTTTTTTCATATTTGCATCGATAAGACGCTCCGCCATATAGTTGTATAGCGCATCTAATTGATGGGCGATAATGCCAGCGTCGTACTTCAAGCCAACGCCAAGACGGCGTAAAATATCATTTGCTTTTTGTAGTCTTTTGTTGGCATGAATATAGTCGCCCTTTTTTGTGCTTACGATCGCTTCTTCTACACTTTCGATTAATCCTTCGTAAAGTAGCGCTGTTAATTGTTGCGGCGTTTTTTTGTACACCACTTCTTCCGTTAAAAACTCCACGCGCTCACTCTCCCTTTCATCGTTCACCTACTTTATTTATCGTCACGATTTTTTATTGTTTAATAGTTTCGTTCCATTTTTTCAATTAAAATTAAAATTTCTGCGATAACTGCATACAATTGCGGCGGAATCGTATCACCAAGGTCAAGGTCAAGCAAATGTTGGACGAGCGCGGCATCTTGTTCGATCGGCACTCCGTTTTGTTTCGCGAGTTCGATAATTTTTTCAGCGACGTAACCGCGCCCGTGGGCGACGACGGTCGGCGCTTTATCCCCTTCTTCGTAACGAATGACCGCCGCCGATGGACCGTTTATTTCTCGCTTTCGCTTTTGGTTAAAGTACATCATATTGTAAAATCATATCCTTTCTCCGTCCATGTCGCTCGTTTTGTCTCGTTTGACTTTTCTTCATGTTTTGCAAACGTTGTAAATTGCACGTTACCGATGCGGTAGCCGATTTCTTCAAGACGCTCTGTGGCAGTCTCAATAAGCGGACGCATACGTTCAGCGAAATCTTCGCGATCGTTGCGAAACGTCACGGAAATCGTTCGTTCGTTTGCGCTTAATAATACGCCGACGTCGCCGAGCTTTTTCGTTTCGAATAAAAAGTATAAGCTGCAGTTTTCCCAGTCAACTCGTTTCCCATCGTTTCGTGCATTGACGTATACTTTTACATCTTTCACTTCCTTTTGCAGCAGCAACGGAATCGTGAAAAAGAGCGTTTGCATCGCGCTTCCTTGATCGTTTTTATTTAGCAGCTGTTGCCCTGTCATATTCGTCAATGCTTGTTCAGCTTGTTTCGCTGCTTCGCCGCCCGCCTGTGCTAATTTCATAAGCAGCCCTTTCATCGTTTCTTCAGCCTGTTCACTTTCGCCGTTAAACACGAGCGCATTGGCAACATCCGTTTCATGCATGAAACCGAGGCGACGAATGGTTTGCAGCATATGGCGTGCGGACGGCTCGGGTTGAACGATCTCGTTCCATTGCGTCAGTAACGCCTGCTCTGGCGCTTGCTGTTTTAGTGACTGCGCTTCAACGAAATGTTTCACTTTCACATCCGATGGCTTAAATTGCATTTGCGCAAGCGTATCTTTTACTTGTTTCACAATTTTTTGTGCTTCTGCCATTTGTCCTTTATCTAGCAGCTTTTTCGCTTCCGCCAATTGCGAACTGGCTTGCAGCAATTTTTTCTCCATCGTCATATCCGCAAACAACATCGCATCGCTTTTTAAAATTGTTTGGTCAAGCTGTTTAATCGTCGTTTCTAACAGCTGCTTTGCTTGTGGTCGTGCCGCTTGTTTGTATTGAGTGATGAGACGATCAATTGCATCTAAATTTCGCATCATATCGCGCTTTGTTTGTTGAAACTGCTGCGCCGCTTCTGCCATTCGTTTCGTCACCGTTTGAACAATCATATCTTTTGACTGTAAACCGAGCGTAGCCAAAGATTCATATGCCACATCAACTGATGATGGAGCGTCGTTTGTTGGCAACGTTTGTTCAAGTTGTTGAAGCGCTTGGACGACCGTCTGTCTTGCGGCAATTTCTCGACCTTCATCTGCCATCTGCTCCGCGCGAGCAAACGCTTCATGAAGGGACGGTTCCATATGTTGAGCAAGTTGCATCCGCGCCATTTGCAGCGCCTCTTTGACGTTTGGCTCCTTTTGCATCGTTTTCATCGCTTGAGCGATGGTCGCACGAACATCATTTGTTGCACGTTGTTCACTTTCTGTTGTCGTAAGGGCAGTTAACAACTGTTGTCGTTGTTTGTCTAACATTTGTGTGGCTTGCTGAAGCATTTGAGCCATATTTGGTTGTTTCGCAAGTGTAGCATCAGCTTGCAACTGACGAACTGCTTCTGTCAACGTCATTGTTTGCCGCTCGAGGTGATTAGCAATCATATTTGCGCGATTGACATGTTCAGGCGCAAGCTGTTGTTCAATTGAACTTAACGTTTGCACGAGTTGCTGTCGGGCTTCCTCACCACGTCCAACCGTTTCAAACAACTTCGCTTGGTTTAATGTACGCATGACTTTCTCTGCTTGCTCTGTTGGTAATGCACGAGCGACCTCTCTCACTTGTGGCTCTACTGCTTTCACATTTGGCGCACTTTCTGCTTGCTTCCGCACCTCTACTACTTGTCTCAGCTGGGCTTCTTTTGTTTCTACCTTTGTCGCTGAAGTATTTGCTCGTATAGCTTCTTTTGCTGTTCGTACGACGTCCGAAACCACTTCTTCCTCCACCGCACGTAATGCCTGCATCAACTGTTGACGAGCTTCCATGTTGCGTCCTGACGTCTCTAGTTGCTTCGACTGCTCAAGTGCACGCACCACTTTCTCTGCTTGCTCCGCTGG
>NZ_JBPODS010000013.1:0-76058 GCF_051200995.1 Anoxybacillus eryuanensis
TCTCAGGTCGGCTACGCATCGTCGCCTTGGTGAGCCGTTACCTCACCAACTAGCTAATGCGCCGCGGGCCCATCCTGTAGCGACAGCTTGCGCCGCCTTTCAACGAAACGTCATGCGACATTCCGTGTTATCCGGTATTAGCACCGATTTCTCGGTGTTATCCCCGTCTACAGGGCAGGTTGCCCACGTGTTACTCACCCGTCCGCCGCTAACCAAATAGAAGCAAGCTTCTATTTGGTCCGCTCGACTTGCATGTATTAGGCACGCCGCCAGCGTTCGTCCTGAGCCAGGATCAAACTCTCCAAAGAAAAGTTATCCTTAGCTTTTGTACGCTTTTCGCTTCGTTCAGTTTTCAAGGAACATCTTTACTTTTTTTTGCGACTTTTTTAATTTAACATATCGCTTTTTTTGTGTCAAGAACAATTTTCTTATATTTTTTATTGTCGCACTATAACAGCGACGCTTTAAAATATAACACGTTCTTTTTTAAAATGCAACCACTTTTTTTAAATTCTTTTTACATGTTTTCCGAACATATACACTCCTATTCCCACAATGATAAAAAAAGAGCCGATTGCTTGCGATAAATAAATTTTTTCACCTAGCCATATATAAGCTAATACAATTGCTCCAATCGGTTCAAATAAAATAGCCATCGACACCATTGCAGCATTTACCCATTTCATCGCCCAATTAAAAAGAGAATGACCAAACAATGTTGGGATTACAGCTAACAAAATAAAATAACTCCAGTCATCCAAATCATATGAAAAAAATGAATATCGAAACAATACTACATATCCACTTAATACAATAGAAGCAATACCATAGACGATATACGTATATGTAATTAAAGAAAGTTGCTTTCGTAAATGTTGACCAACTAGCCAATAACCTGTTACCATAGCACATGCTATTAATGCAAGCATATCTCCATAAAGGGCTTTGCCACTTATTCGAAAATCCCCCCAACTAATAATGACACTACCTACAATCGCAAGTAGCGCACTTACCCATTCACTTATTGTCATTTTTTCTTTAAAAAAGATAAACCCACCAACAAAAGCGAATAATGGTTGCAATGTCACTAAAACAACTGAACTTGCAACTGATGTGTAACGAAGTGATTCAAACCAAAGAATAAAATGAAACGCAAGCAACGTTCCAGATAGGGTAGCGAAAACCCAATCTTTTCGATTCATCCCTTTCGTTTCTTTTCTGTGCCTTACAACAAACAGCGGTGTCATCAAAACAACTGCAAAAAAAAGACGATAAAAAGCTGTAACGGCTGATGGAGCATCTGTAAATTTTACAAAAATAGCTGATGTAGAAATTGAAAATGCCCCAATAATTAATGCAATATATGCTTTCATGCCCATCATCCTTTCGAATATACTTATTGAAAAAAGGGGGAATGTCTCGTGGATGCTCATGTGTTTATGAAACTTGGAATCTCTGCCATCCTTGGACTTATTATCGGTTTGGAACGAGAACTAAAAAGAAAGCCAGTCGGTCTCAAAACATGTCTTGTCATTTCGATTGTGAGCTGTTTACTAACAATCGTATCAATCGAATCAGCATATACATTTCCAAAAGCCGAACATATTAACATGGACCCGCTTCGCCTCGCAGCCCAAATTGTATCAGGTATCGGTTTTCTCGGAGCAGGTGTTATTCTTCGTCGCGGAAACGACAGCATTTCTGGTTTGACAACTGCTGCGCTCATCTGGGGAGCGGCGGGTGTCGGCGTTGCTGTCGGAGCAAATTTTTATATTGAAGCCATTCTCGGTGTTGTCTTTCTTATCGCTAGCGTCGAGCTTATCCCGCTCGTAACAGCTGTTTTTGGTCCAAAACAACTAAGGGAAAAAGAGCTTCTTGTCAAGCTGATCGTACTAGACGCAACCAAAATTTCAGACGTAATCCAAGTCATCAAACAACAAAATATTCGCATTAAAACCGTGCGCATTAAAGATTTAGATAACGGGAACCACTTCGTTGAATTGAAAGTATCTGTCGATCAAAAACGAGCAACAACAGATGTATACGAGTTTATTCATCAAATTCCTGCTATTCGTGGGGTGGATATCGAGAACTTTTAACTTGAAAATCATTATCATTTAAACTAGCATATATGGTGAAACTTACACTCAAATCAAATAGGTGGCGAACTACATGTCCTCTATTATAAAAAATATGGAGCTTTGCTTTCTTATGCGTCAACTCTCAGCAAAGGACGAGCTCACTTTTCTTCATTCATATCGCGTGACAAAAATTGCTCTATCTTTAGCTTCGTTTTTAAAATTAGCCGATGAAGAAAAACGTGAGCTTCAATTTGGAGCACTCATTCACGATATCGGCAAATTGCACGTTCCCGCTCATATTTTAACAAAAAAGGGAAGTTATTAGAAGAAGAATTTGCTGAAATAAAAAAACATCCGCTATTTGGCATACATATATTACAACATTATCATGTTTCACCTGAAATTTCCCATATCGTTTTATATCATCATGAACGATGGGACGGAAAAGGATACCCACACAAAAAGAGAGGAGAGAATATTCCGTTTTTTGCTCGTCTCGTAGCTTTGGCCGATTCACTCGAAGCGATGACTGGTATTCGACCATATCGTGCACCTCTTACATGGGAGGACGCTTATAAGGAAATAAGAAAAGGAGCTGGTACACAATTTGATCCACGATTGACAACTTCCTTTTTGTTATGGATGGAAAATCATGTGATTCCAATTGAACAAAACACAGAAACGATCATACAAACAATCCCGAGCATCTCATAATATCCATTGACGAAAAAACAAAATGTTTTTACAATAAAAGAGAAAGGGGCATTAGCTCAGTTGGGAGAGCGTCGTGCTGGCAGCGCGAAGGTCACCGGTTCGAGCCCGGTATGCTCCATAAAAAAACCCTTGCGATGCAAGGGTTTTTTACTCCTCTGTTAATTCTTCCATCGGAACGATGTGACGTTCATAGTCTCGGCCACGCATATGTACGGTCGCTGTTCGGTTGGCTTCATCGTACCCATCAATCCAAACCGATTGTCCATGGTAACAAACACGAATATCATCTGGGGAAGAAACAATTTGTTTCACACGATTCATATCCACTCACCATCCCTCCTTTCGTTTATATCGTTTGTTTTTATGGAGAAAAATATGTAAGAAATCGCCCCATCTCGTCTACAATGATAAAAACAGGAGGGAAAATAAATGAGATGGTATGAATTTCTCGCTTCATATTGGCGGCTTTCTCCGCTCGTACGCATTATTTTAACAATTACAACCATTATTTTTTTATTCGGGGTCACTATTCATATCGTTGAACCAAAAACATTTTCAACCATTTTTGATGGTATATGGTGGGCATTAATTACAACAACAACAATCGGCTATGGCGATTTCGTACCGAAAACAATAAGTGGCAAATTTGTCGCTATCGTTCTCATTTTGCTTGGTACCGCATTTGTTTCAGCCTATTTTGTAACACTATCCACGAAGGCTATTACAAAAGAAAACGCCTTATCCGTTGGACAATTGCCGTATACAAAAGACGGACACGTCATTTTAGTTGGCTGGAATGAGCGCATTCGTCAACTACTTGCACTTATGCCTACTAACATGCCATGTCTCGTCATCGATGAGACACTAAAACGTTGGGATGTGCCAAAACATATTCATTTCATTAAAGGAAATCCGACTCATGACGATATATGGGAAAAAGCAAACGTGTTTGAAGCTCACACCGTCATCATTACCGCCAATCAACATAAAAATGAAGTCGATGCTGACTTAGCATCTATCGTCACCCTTTTGACAGTTAAAGCGCTTCATCCATCCGTATATACCGTTGTAGAAATATTGACCACACCACAAGTCGATAATGCGAAACGTGCTGGAGCAGATAAAATTATTGAGACAAACAAATGGATCAGCTTTTTAATGGCAAATTGTCTTTCATCTCCAAGTGTGTTAAACGATATTGAGGAATTCAAAAAACATCCGATGAAACGTTTAACTGTGCGCGATGAATGGATCGGTATGTCTTTTGCAGCGATACTTAACGAATTAAAAAAAGAAGACGTATTGCTTATCGGTATTGCAAACGATCAATACGTCTCAATTAATCCTCCATCGCATACGATCATTCAATCGACAGACGAACTTATTGTACTAGCGTAGTAACCGCTCCTCTAAATCTTTTACGAGCGTTTTTGCCATGGCTACATATTGATTAGGCACCGTTGCATCCGGGTCTTCTGGTTCAGAAAACTGATTAAACGACGCAGTCACATTTCCAATATGCACGTTGTCGTCTAATCCGCGCTGATATTTATGACATAAGACGTATGGTCGCTTCAGTTCAACCGTCGCCCCATACGAATCGAGCTGTCCATCTATCGCAATAAATGGAATTCGTAAAAACTGGTATCCAACATCATCCGCCATTTTATAATCAAACGAACCGTGATCATAATCCCAATTTCCACCGATTACGTAACCGAGCGGTTTTAATTGTTGTTCTAACACATTTAACAAAAACGTTTTTCCTTCTAATCTAGACGGAATTTCAATCATCTTGATCACTCCTCCTCTTGCTTATTATGTCCAAAAAAAGAGCTTCCCTGCACCCAGGAAAGCTCTTTTTGGATTATTTCAAGCGTTTTTCAAGTTCTGCCTTTTTCTCTTCATATCCCGGTTTACCGAGGAGGGCGAACATGTTCACTTTGTACGCTTCAACACCCGGTTGGTCAAACGGATTAACTCCAAGTAAATACCCACTCATGGCGCACGCTTTTTCAAAGAAATAAACAAGATAACCAAACGTATATTCATCTAATCGCGGCAGTGTAACGACTAAATTCGGTACACCTCCATCTGTATGCGCCAACAATGTACCTTCAAACGCTTTTGTGTTGACAAAGTCGACTGTTTTTCCTGCTAAATAATTTAAACCGTCTAAATCGTTATCTTCTGCCTCAATCGTTAACTCATGACGCGGCGTTTCTACTTTTAGCACTGTTTCAAACAAATCGCGACGTCCTTCTTGCACGTATTGACCTAATGAATGGAGATCTGTTGAAAAGTTTGCTGAAGCTGGGAAAATACCTTTTTGATCTTTTCCTTCGCTCTCACCAAACAATTGCTTCCACCATTCCGCAAAATATTGTAATGCTGGCTCGTAGTTAATGAGCATTTCAATTGTTTTTCCTTTGTTGTATAGCACGTTACGCACCGCAGCATATTGATAAGCGATGTTTTCCTCTAACTCCGATTTACTGAAATCTTCGCGCGCTTGTGCCGCACCTTTCATCATCGCTTCAATGTCCGCCCCACTTACAGCAATCGGCAATAATCCAACCGCTGTTAAAACGGAGTAGCGCCCACCGACATCATCTGGAATGACAAATGTTTCGTATCCTTCTTCTGTCGCTAACGTTTTTAACGCTCCGCGCGCACGGTCTGTTGTTGCGTAAATGCGTTTACGCGCTTCTTCTTTTCCGTATTTTTCTTCAAGAAGCTTGCGGAAAATACGAAAGGCAATTGCAGGTTCTGTCGTCGTTCCTGATTTCGAAATGACATTGATCGAAAAATCTTTCCCTTCAAGTAAATCCATGACATCGCGCATATATGTAGAACTAATATTGTTACCAACGAAAATAATTTGTGGCGTTTTCCGTTTTTCTGTTGGAAGCGCATTGTAAAATGAATGTTGCAACATTTCAATTGCTGCACGAGCGCCTAAATAAGAGCCACCAATGCCGACAACTAGCAATACATCAGAGTCTTCTTGAATTTTTTTCGCTGCTTGTTGAATGCGAGCAAATTCTTCTCGGTCATATGCGATAGGAAGATCAATCCATCCTAAAAAGTCGTTCCCTTGTCCTGTTTTTTCATGAAGCGCATGATGTGCTACTTTTACTGCGTCACGCAAATACATTAGCTCATGTTCACCGAAAAAAGACAACGCTTTTGAATAGTCAAACTGAATATGCGTCATGTACGTTTCCTCCTCAATGATAGTATCCTCTTTCACTTTAGCGAAACAATTAGCGAGAATCAAGTTGACAGAAATGATGTAAACGGATTCATTATGACATTTTTCGCACTTTACAACGAGGCTTGTAAAATCGTCATGACATCGTGATGATGCAACTTTTTAAAATTGCCAAACGGCCCGAATGCCATTGCTTTTTCAGCGATAAGTGGCAATGAGTCTTCACCAATGTCATAATCGGCTAATCGGCTCGGAGCGCCCAAGCTATTCCAAAATGCACGAAGCTTTTCAATTCCTTCTAACGCGATTTCACGGTCTCCTTTCCCTTCTGGATACACGTTAAACACGCGAATAGCTAGTTGCTTAAACCGCTCGACATGTTCATCAAGCACATGTTTCATCCAGTTCGGGAATAAAATAGATAGTCCACCTGCATGTGGAATATCGTGCACCGCTGATACAGCATGCTCAATATTGTGCGTTGCCCAATCGCCACGTAGCCCCATGCGTAAAATCCCATTTAAAGCCATCGTTCCACAGTATAAAATCGTTTCACGATGATCTACATTTTTTAAGTCTTCGATAAGTTTTGGTGCTGTTTCAATAACCGTTCGTAAAATCGCTTCACACATTCGATCTTGTAGTGGTGTATTTGGGGCATGATGGAAATATTGTTCTAATACGTGTGACATGATATCAACAACGCCATATACTGTATGATCTTTCGGAACAGTTGTTGTATATATAGGATCTAAAATTGAAAAATGTGGAAAAACAGCTGGGCTACTCCAACCGTATTTTTCTTTCGTATCCCAATTGGTAATAACAGAATTTGCATTCATTTCTGAACCTGTCGCAGCTAACGTTAATACCGTCCCGAGCGGGAGAGCCTGCTGGACCGTTGTCTTTCGCGAAATAAAATCCCAGGCGTCCCCATCGTATAAAGCTCCTGCGGCAATCGCTTTGGCACAATCAATGACACTTCCGCCACCAACCGCTAAAATAAAATCGACGTTTTCTTTACGACATATGTCAATACCTTTTCGCACCGTAGATAAACGTGGGTTTGGCTCAACTCCTCCTAACTCCGACCAAGACTTGTTCAATGAACGCAAAATGGATACGACATCATCATATACTCCGTTTTTCTTAATACTTCCCCCACCGTATACAATTAAAATATGTTCATACGCAGTGAGTTCTTTCTTCAATTGCTCAATTTGTCCCTTACCGAAAATTAATTTCGTTGGATTATGAAAAACGAAATTTTCCATGTTGATCCCTCCTTCCTTTCATTATTTCCAAAAGAAACAAATAAGTAAAGAAAATTGTATTTTTTATGTATACTTCTCTAACAATGATTCATTCTATAAATGAATACGATGTTTTAAAGGAGGATGAACATGAGTACGTTACAACGAATCGCACTACTGCTTACTGTTATTGGAGCACTTAACTGGGGGCTCATTGGCTTTTTCCGCTTTGATCTTGTTGCAGCCATTTTTGGTGGGCAAGCATCAGCATTTGCTCGCATTGTTTATGCTCTCGTCGGCATTGCAGGGCTCATTAATCTCGTACTTCTGTTTAAACCGACGGAAGAGCTCGGACGTACAGAGCCAAAAATGTCAAGAACATAAACATAAACGAACAACTCACCGATCGTTCGGTGAGTTGTATTTTTTCTTAGCTTCCGCAATCCATTTTTCAAGTTGGATTTTTAACGGTTGAAATCCTGAAGGGGTCTCGATATGTGTTGTGTCATGATCGACGTCCCGTAACGATAAGCTAATTCGCTTTGTTTTTTCATCAATAGCGATAATTTTTACCCGAACAGACTCCCCTACATTTACATAGTCATAAATATTTTTTACATACCCATCGGTAATTTCCGAAATATGAATAAGCCCTTGTGTTCGTTCATCAAGCGATACAAATATACCGTATGGCTGTATTCCTGTGACAATGCCAGTAACGATCGCACCCTCTTTCCAATTCAAATGAAACACTCCTCGTTTTTTGAAAAATTGTAACATAATTCGCTTAAAAAGTGTTAATTTTGTAGGTGAGTATAAGTCAGAACATGGTATGATAAACATGTAAACGAATTTCGGAGAGGTGGGAGAATAAATGAGCACAATTGGTGAAAATATTCGCATGTACCGTGAACAGCGAAATATGTCACAACAAGAATTGGCGATGAAAGTTCGTGTGGGGGTAGCGACGATTCAAAAATATGAGTCAGGTGAGCAAGTTCCTGACACACCAACGATTTTAAAACTTTGTACTGCACTCGATGTTCCTGCATCAGAATTGTTAGAACGGGCAGATTTGTCCAATTCGTCTAGTCTCGACCCAGAAATTGAATACTTAATTAAAGAAATTGGCATTAAGCGCGCAAAACTCATTTTACGAAAAGCAAAAGAATTTAGCGAGGAAGATTTTTTGCGCGTCATGCAAATGTTATATGAACTCAAATACAATAAAGAAAGCTGACGATTGTCAGCTTTCTTTACAGCCGCTCAAGAAATCGCTTCATGCGCCGAATGGCTTCTTGCAGCTGTTCGAGCGATGATGCATATGAACAACGAATATATCCTTCTCCACTTGCTCCAAACACATGGCCGGGAACAACAGCAACTTTTTCCTCTAACAATAAACGCTCAGCAAACTGTTCTGATGTCATGCCTGTTGACTGAATGGACGGAAATGCATAAAATGCTCCACCTGGCATATGACAGGAAAGGCCAATTTCATTTAATGATTGAACAAAAAAGTTGCGTCGTTGTCGGTAACTTTTTTTCATTTCTTCGACATCGCCTGCTCCGTTTTGCAACGCTTCAATAGCTGCATATTGAGCCATCGTTGGTGCACACATCATCGTATATTGATGAATTTTTAACATGGCTGTCGCTAAATCTTTCGGTGCCGCGATAAAACCTAGTCGCCACCCCGTCATCGCAAATCCTTTTGAAAATCCATTAATTAAAATCGTCCGTTCTCGCATATGTGCAATGGCAGGAAAGCTTGTGTATTGTTCGTCGTAACATAACTCCGCATAAATTTCATCTGAAATGACGAGCAAATCATGTTTTGCTACGATGCGTGCGATTTGTGCCAGCTCTTCCCTATTCAATACCGTTCCTGTCGGGTTGTTTGGAGAACAAATAATTAATGCTTTCGTTTTCGGTGTCACGACTTGTTCAATTTGTTCAGGCTGAAGCTTAAACTGATGTTTTCCACTCGTTTGAATTGAAATTGGCACACCTCCTGCTAACGCAACAAGCGGTGCGTACGAAACGAAACTCGGCTCAACAACAATGACTTCATCCCCCGGATTCAAAATCGCTCGAAGAGAAACATCAAGCGCCTGACTCGCTCCGACCGTCACAATAATTTCATTCGCTGGATCGTATAATACTTCGAAGCGACGCGCTAAATAATCGCTAATTTCTTTTCGTAATTCCCATAAACCTGCGTTTGCTGTGTATGATGTATATCCTTGTTCTAATGATAAAATACAAGCTTCTCGTACACTCCAAGGGGTAATAAAATCTGGCTCACCAACCCCTAGTGAAATGACTCCTTCCATGCTTGCTGCTAAATCAAAAAAACGACGAATACCGGATGGTTGTAAACGCGACACGGTATCAGATACGTACGTCTTCGTCTTTTGCATCACGGAGCCACCACGATTCTTCGATCTTGATCACCTTGTTCGAATACGGTGCCATCATGTTTATACTTCTTCAAAATAAAGTGAGTTGTCGTTGAAATAACGGAGTCAAGCGTTGATAATTTTTCAGAAACAAAATGAGCGATCTCAGACATGGAACGTCCTTCAATAACAACCGATAAATCATATGCACCCGACATTAAATAGACGGATTTGACCTCCGGGAAGCGATAAATACGTTCTGCTACTTCATCGAATCCGACACCTCGCTTTGGTGTTACTTTCACATCAATCATAGCCGTCACACCTTCATGCCCATCAACTTTTCGCCAGTCAACGATCGTTGCATATTGCACAATGACTTTTGCTTCTTCTAGCTTTTTTATAATATGCTCCACTTCCGAAACAGAAAGAGACACCATTTTCGCCATTGTATCGATCGGCAATCGTGCGTGTTTTTCTAGCAGTTCAACAATTTCAAGTTCTTTTTCACTTAGCTTCATATGAATCCCCCCTGTCATAAATTTTCACATAATTTAGAAAAAAATGCACGCATTTTTTCAAAAAAAAAGAAGCAAGACGACACCGCTTTCTACTACCGTTTTTTTATGATACCGCATGCGATTCGCTTGCCTGCATTTCCTGCTGGCTGAGACATTCCATCATCTTTCCCTTCATGGATCACAATGGATGTTCCTTCTTTTGTAAATAGACCATTTTTCTCTTCTGATAAATTGACATTTGGAGCTATGAATTGTACTTTGACCGTTCCATCTTCTTTCACGATCAAATTCGGTAAATCACCTGCGTGCGCCCCTTCTGGATGCAGAAGACCATGTTCTTTTCCTTCTGGATTAAAATGTTCCCCCGCTGATTTAAATTCAGGCGGTTCGCATGTTCCTTTGTCATGAATATGCATCGCATGCTCCCCTGGTGGAAGTCCTTTTAAATCAATATCTAGTTTTACCCCTTGAGGTTGTTGGGACATTTTAATCGTTCCAAGCGAGTCCCCGTCTTCATTAATCATATTGACATTGACGTTTTTTACTTGTTGTTCCATACAACCGCTTATAAGTAATAAAACGACACATACAATGACTTGGCGCACAATAAGCCCCCCAACTACATATTTACCCCTTATTATGCCCCTTCTATGTTCATTTAATCGTCTACTTGTTGTTTTTTCAACTGTTCTTCTAATTGTTTCGCTTTTTCCTCTTGACGCTTTGAAATTTTTATAATCAGCCTCATCGTCAACACCGCAGCGATAAAAAATGCTGTAAATGAAATCGCCGCAGGAATGTATTCTGTTTTATCTTCCGGAAAGTATAGGAACAATCCAAATATGATGTTAGCCATACGATCAACCTTTCCATATATCGTCTCACTCATTATATCATAAAGACAATTGTATCACTTTGCAAAAAGGAATATAATTGGATTCGTAAACAAAAAAGGGGAGGCGTATTCGTTTGAAAAACGTCGTAATCCACAAAGTTATTACATTTGTATTCACGGAGGCACAATTGAGGGGGTATTGGAACGAACAGAAACAAAAAATTCCATTTGAATCTTTAACAAATGATCAGTTGATGGCATTAGCCGAAGACATGTTAGCAAACTCTTCTCATAGCCAGCTCGAACAACATATTTTAGATCACGGTTGGCGTGTAAAAGAAGAGACAGAAGGACAAGTGCTTGCAGAAGATGACTCACGTGAACATATGCATGTGGAAGTGATCGATACAACGAAACAAGGGTCGCCATCGACGAAACTGTTTATCGATCGTTTATCACAAATCGAATGTTCACAATGTGGATTTTCTTTTTATGTTCGCAATGTAAACGCTGACACAACACATTTAAAATGTCCAAGCTGCCTTCAACTACTAAAAAACTGAAAGAAGAAAGGAATGACAGATCGTGCATGAGGCAATGACTCATGAAGTAAACAACTTCCAATATTATGCGGCCATTGCAATCTTTTTGATTACATACGCCATCATTATTTCAGAAAAAGTGAATCGAGCTGTGATTGCTTTATTAGGTGCCGCTTTTATGATCATTTTCGGCATCGTCGATTTACATCAAGCGTACACGCATCATATCGAGTGGGGAACGATTACGCTTTTAATCGGAATGATGATTCTTGTTAGCATTACGAGTAAGTCAGGCTTTTTCCAATATGTTGCGGTCAAAGCTGCAAAAATGGCGAAAGGAAGCCCAATTCACATTTTAATCATTTTATCATTGCTAACAGCTGTTCTTTCTGCCTTTCTCGACAATGTCACAACTGTTTTATTAATCGTCCCGGTTACATTCTCTATTACACGTATGTTAGAAGTAGAGCCTGTTCCATTTTTAATTTCTGAAGTGCTTTTCTCAAATATTGGTGGTACAGCAACATTAATTGGAGATCCACCAAACATTATGATTGGCTCTGCCAATAAACATTTAACATTTAACGACTTTTTATTTAATTTAGGTCCTGTTGTTTTGATTATTATGCTTGTCATTGTCGCTATTTTGTACGTTTTTTATCGCAAGCGTCTCCAAGCGAATACTGCGCTTATCGAACGGCTTATGAAAATCGATGAAAAACAATATATTAAAGACGCGGTTTTATTGAAAAAGTCTGTTTCCGTTCTTGCGTTAACCATTTTAGGTTTTACACTTCATTCAATCATTCACGTTGACGCAGCAGTCATCGCGATGACGGGAGCTGTCTTTTTGATGCTTATTGGGGTAAAAGAGCATGATTTAGAGGAAGTATTCGCTTCTGTTGAGTGGACAACCATTTTCTTCTTTGCCGGATTGTTTACACTCGTCGGTGGGCTTGTTGATATTGGGCTGATTAAAAGTTTGGCAGAGAAAGCTTTGGAAGTCACAGGGGGCGATATTCACTTCGCATCTTACTTAATTCTTTGGGTATCTGGCATCGCTTCTGCAACGATCGACAATATCCCATTCGTTGCAACGATGATCCCGCTCATTCAAGATATGGCTGTTGGTATGGGGCTATCTCCGGATTCAGCACAAATTGATGTACTATGGTGGTCATTAGCGCTTGGCGCTTGCTTAGGTGGAAACGGAACGCTAATTGGGGCGTCTGCTAACGTGATCGTTGCAGGTATCGCTTCACGTGAAGGGCATGGGTTTAGCTACTTTGATTTTCTGAAAATTGGAGCGCCACTTACGCTCATTTCTTTACTGATTTCACACGCTTACATTTTCATTCGTTACTTATAAAACGCTCGCCTTTGAGCGTTTTTTTCTTTTTATCATATACTGCTTGCAAGGAGGGAAAAAGATGTATCCAAATGTTGATATTACGCAATTTACACAATCAGCAAAAGCGATACAAAAGCTCTTTAAAGATGCGACTGCTATTTCTACAAAAATTGAAAAAGATCCGACCTTTGCAAAACAATTGATGGAGAAAGCGCAACAATCAAAACAAGAAGAAGTACAGAAACAACTTCAATCGATTGGCATCGAATCAGAAATAAAAATTTCTTTTAATCCAAATACAATCCATATTACCCTTTCTCCAAAAAAAGGCGAGTCGCCTTGTTGCCAACTCACCTTTTTTCTTTACTGGCGATAATTCGGTGCCGCCATTTGTTTTTCACCAATATACGCTGCATCGCGCAAATCATGCCCATCATCTGTTTCGATGACATGAATGATATCTTCTTTTGCACCTAATCGATTTGCGCGAAGCAGTTGTTCTTCTTCCCTCATTTTCATCCCTCCATATTGTTATGTTGTACAAGTGCATCCCACTTATGTATTGACATGTTTTGTTTTATCATATACCATTTCGTTAACGAATAAAAAAAGGGGGTTAACAAATGCGTGCGAAAGATTTAACGTTTATTGCTATGTTCGCAGCATTAATGGCGATTGGAGCAAATATTACATCATGGGCTCCTTTTCTCATCATCGGGGGCGTTCCGATTACGCTACAAACATTTTTTTGCGTATTAGCTGGGGCCATTCTCGGAGCAAAACGCGGCGCGATCGCTATGACGGTTTATATGCTAATTGGATTGTTCGGCGCACCTGTTTTTGCACGTTTTAGCGGAGGATTTTCAACAGTGATCTCTCCAACATTTGGATTTATTCTTTCTTTTATTCTCGCGGCATACGTAACTGGCTTGCTTATTGAAAAAAGCAAAAATCGTTCGATCGGGCGTTTTGTGATCGCAACAATCATCGGTATGGTCATTAACTACATATTCGGAACAAATTGGATGTATATGGCATTTAAATTATGGGCTGAAGCACCTGAAGGTTTCTCGTATACAATGGCATGGAGTTGGATGCTCGTTCCACTTCCAAAGGACATCATTTTATCAATCGTCGCCGGCATCATTGCACCGCGTATTTATCGAGCGTTAAACGATCAACAAACATATAACAAATATGTTGCCTAAAGAAAAAAGGAAGTTCGGTTATAGCCCGACTTCCTTTTTCTTTATATATTGTTGTCGAAACACTTGCATCGATTCATTTTCGTTTAGTGCCATCATCTCTTGCTCCGATAATTTCCCGTCTCCACGTTTAACAACATACACGTTTACTTTTTTCTTTCCCCAATGCTTATACACATCATCTACCGTTTCGTAATACAAATCAATTTTATGGCCTTTAATTGCCGAACCCGTATCTGCAACGACACCATATCCGTATCCCGGGATAAATAAAATCGTTCCAATGGGGAAAACATTCAAATCTGCAGCAATCGTCGAATACAAATCACGTTTCACACGCACACCCGAATATGTAATGCCATAACTCGGGTGATCGGGCGTTTTTCCCGTTGACTCCACTCCTGCTGTATATCCCGTCGCTACAACCGTAACAGACGGATATTGTGACCAATCAAATGCTTCTTCTAACGTCAGCGATTCGTTCGTTGTTTGTCTTGACGATAGCTGTGTCACTTGCTTTTCATGTTTTCGAAAGCGATCGGTGACATATTCATACGTATCTGATGAAAATAACGATTTAAACGAGAAAAAAGAAAAACGTGAAGGTGAAAACCAATCAGATAACATCTTTGCTTCAACGCCCGATATAGATTGAAATGTCGTCATGAATGCACACAAAAACAACACAACCATGGTCGTTCGTCTTAACCATTTTATACCCATTTATTCACTCCTCCCACGGTTGTATTTCTTTCCAACATTCAAAAAAAATATACATCAACCGTGAGGGAAATAAAAAAACCTCCACAAATGTGAAGGTTTAAAACATTCGATATCCTTTTTTTCGTAACGTCTGAATGACAACACCTGAAACAATGGCACCAACAATACCGCTACTTAAAATCATTAAATCCGCACCCGCTAACGATCCAATGCGCTCTTTCACATGCGCAAAGGAAGCAGATGGATTTGTCACGTAGTCCATTACAGAAATTTGATCGATCCACAATAATAAAACAAATGGGCTTAATATCGCCATCGTCCACGTCGTTCGCAAAATCATATTTAATAAAAAGCCAATGCCGAAAAATAAAACGAAAAACAATAAAATAGAAATGAATAAAACTGGGATGCTCATCTCCATACGTTCTCACCTCCAATACACCATTTTAAGTGTACTGAAAGCGAAAACATGAGTCAATTATTGCTTTATCACCACTTCATCTTTTTCTATCCCCGTTCCCTCGCAATAGTGACACGTTTCCGAACCACCGACTGCAACATGAACATAACCGTTCCCCGAACAATATTGGCACATTGTTTTATTCATAACACTTTCCTCCTTTTCTTAATTTTCTGATAATTATACATAAAGATAAATGATTTGTAAAGAAAAAACGAGCGAAACATTCCTTCGCTCGTTTTATAGTAGTTTGAATTTACCTTTTTTCGCAACAAGTGTTGGACCACCAATTAAGTAAAGGGCACGATTGTCAATCACTTTTTTCATGACGCTTGCTTTTGCACCCCAAATTTTCTTACCGAATACGACACCAATCGCATCATCGTGACCAAGCGAACATACTGTTCCTTTTAAGTCTGGTTTAAACGGTTGTAGTTCACCTTGACCACGAATTAATACAGCTAAGTTTTTCGCACAAACTTCCCCTTGTTGCATCGCAATTTGGGCCGTTGGCGGGTATGGACGGTTCGTTTCTTCGTTAATCATTAACGCACAGTCCCCGACAACAAATACATCTTCATGTCCTGGGGCACGCAAGAACGGATCGACTTTGACACGACCGCGCATCGCTTCAAACCCCGATTCGTCAATGACACGACTTCCACGTACTCCGGCTGCCCATACAACCGTTCCAGCCTTAATTTCTTCAACTTGGTCATCTTTGCTAACGATAATGCCTTCAGGTGTACATTCTTTAATTGCTGTGCCGATTTTAAACTCAACACCTTTTTTCTCAAGCACATTTACCGCATATTCAACAAGCTCTGGATCAAAGCCAGGGAGAACGGTTGGAGCCGCTTCTACGCAAATGATGCGCACTTTATTCGGATCGACATCATACTCACGGCAAAGTTCTGGCACACGATTTACTAGTTCTCCTAAAAATTCAATGCCTGTAAATCCTGCACCACCAACTACAATCGTCAAACGCTCATCACGTTTTTCTTCTTCCGTGCTATATGTCGCAAACTGATACTCAATATGCTCGCGAATTTGGCGAGCAGCATTGACGTTGGCAATTGAAAAAGCATACTCTTTTAGTCCTTTAATGCCAAACGTTTCTGATTCAAATCCAAGCGCAACAACTAAATAATCATACGTTAATGGTTCATGATTTTGAAGCAGCACTTGTTTCTCTTCAAGGTTGATTTTTTCAACCGTATCTTGAATGAATTTTACTTTACTTTGGTCGATGACGTCAGCAATCGCATAGCGAACGCGTTCATGGTGCAACGTTCCTGCTGCTGCCTCATGCAACCATGTCGATTCATAATGATAATCATGTTTGTTGACGAGCGTAATGCTTGCTTCGTTGACGCCAATCATTTTTTGTAAACGCGTCACTGTCATTAATCCACCATAACCTGCACCTAGTACAACAACATTTGGCTTTTTCAAGCGAATCACTTCCACCTTTTCTTATTTTTTTTAGCATGTGCTTTTTGAACGATTTTTATCGTTTAGAAAGTTTGTGAATTTATTCACGAAATAGACCAAAAAAATACAACGTTTTGTAACAAAGTTGTCATTTCTACGTTAACATCTTATTCTTTTTTTCTCTCTTTTTCAAGAGGTATTTGTTCAATTTTTGGCCATAATTTTTGTCGAGTGTATGTCGAAATTTTCAAAACAACAAAAGCGCGCAACCAGTTTTTATGGTATGATAATACATGAAAATTTGCGTTTTAGGAGGAATGAACGTGAAAGAAGATCAAAAATTATACGATATTACCATTATCGGCGGTGGACCTGTCGGCTTGTTTACAGCGTTTTATGGTGGTATGCGTCAAGCGAGCGTCAAAATTATCGAAAGCCTTCCACAACTTGGCGGACAACTTTCCGCACTTTATCCTGAAAAATACATATATGACGTAGCAGGTTTCCCGAAAATTCGCGCACAACAATTGATTGACAACTTGAAAGAACAAATGAGCAAATTTAACCCGACCGTTTGCCTAGAACAGTCTGTTGAAAAATTAGAAAAACTAGAAGATGGTACATTCAAACTAACAACAAATAAAGAAATTCACTATTCAAAAGCGGTCATCATTACTGCTGGAAACGGTGCATTTCAACCTCGTCGGTTAGAGCTCGAAAGCGCAGCACAGTACGAAGGTAAAAACTTACATTACTTCGTTGATGATTTAAATAAATTCGCGGGTCAAAATGTGCTCGTATGCGGTGGTGGCGACTCTGCAGTTGACTGGGCACTTATGCTTGAACCGATTGCTAAAAAAGTGACGATCGTACATCGTCGCGATAAATTCCGCGCACATGAGCATAGTGTCGAAAATTTAATGAACTCAGCTGTTGATGTAAAAACGCCGTTCGTTCCTGTCGAATTGATCGGAGATGAAAACGGGATTAAACAAGTCGTTCTAGAAGAAGTAAAAACGAAAACACGCGAAACGATCGACGTTGACGCAGTCATTGTTAACTATGGCTTCATTTCTTCACTCGGTCCGATTAAAGAATGGGGACTTGAAATTGAGAAAAACTCCATTAAAGTAAATTCCAAAATGGAAACAAATATTCCAGGAGTATATGCTGCAGGCGATATTTGCACATACGAAGGAAAAGTGAAATTAATTGCTTGCGGATTTGGTGAAGCACCAACAGCAGTCAACAATGCGAAATCATACATCGATCCAAACGCAAAAGTGCAACCACTTCATTCTACATCAATGTTTGAGTAAGAAAAAGGCCTCCATACAGGGGGCCTTTTAACATTCTTCTGGTGTTCCAGCATGAGTCGCTGTACGGAACGATGAACCGCAGCCACATGAAGCAATAGCGTTCGGATTATGAATCGTAAATCCCCCACCCATCGCTCCTTGTTCATAATCAATCGTCGTTCCTTTTAGTACAAGCGCGCTCTCTTTATCGACTAATATACGTAAACCATCCTTTTCAAACTCATGATCATCTTCACGCTTATGATGGTCGAATCCCATCGCATAAGATAATCCGCTACATCCTCCACCATAGACGCCAACACGGAAATAAGCGTTTTCTTCCCCGCTTTCTTTCATCATCTGCTTCACTTGCTCCACTGCTTTTTCTGTTAACAACACGATTTGTTCCATTCGAATCCTCTCCTTTTTAATAATAGTATACACCTGTACAAATCGTTTCTGCAGCACCGCGCATCAACACATCTCCATTTTCCTTCCATGTAATATATAAATCGCCACCAGCTAAATGCACAACTGTTTCTTCGTTTCGCTTCGTTTTTCCGTTTAACACAGAGGCCACAACCGCTGCACACGCCCCTGTTCCGCACGCTTGTGTCACACCCGATCCTCGCTCCCATACACGAAAATGAAGTTCACGCTCATTGACCACTTCCACAAACTCGACATTAACCCCTTCTGGAAAACGCTCATCTTTTTCCACGATTGGCCCGAGCGTTGTAACTGGTGCTTTCTCGATATGATCAACATAAAACACAGCATGAGGATTTCCCATTGATACACCTGTCACATAATACGTATATCCTTCAAATTCGATTGGTTCGCTAACAACAACGTCATCCTCTTTTCCTATCATCGGTATTTCGGCGCGAGATAAACGAGGCTTTCCCATGTTTACCTCTACACTATTGACCTTCCCATCTTCAACAAAAACACGAGCTTCGACAAGACCGGATAACGTTTCAATTATAAACTGTTCTTCTTGAACGATTCCGTGTTCATATGCATATTTCGCTACACACCTCAACCCGTTACCACAGTTTTTTCCTTCTGATCCATCGCTATTAAAAATACGCATTTTCACTGGAGCCACATCGGACGGACAAATTAAAATAAGCCCATCTGAACCAACCCCCGTATGCACATTTGATACACGTTTTGCAATATGTGATAGTTCCTCCTCTGCTATATATTCCGTAAACATATTGACATAAATATAACTATTCCCTAGACCGTGCATTTTCGTAAATGAAAAACTTCTCATATTTTCCCTCCGCATTCATGTTTAATAACACTATACATCGTTGAAATAAACGTGACAACTTTTTTACAAATACATAAAAAGTCACAGGCAACATAACAAACATATAGTATAATGTTACTATCAACCATATAAGGCAGGGAACATCATGGACATTTTGTATGATCGTACCGTCACGTGTCTTGTTTGCAAACAAACATATACAACGAAAAAAGTTCGTTCACGTTTCATCCGTCCGATTCAACATGACACTGACTTTTGTTCATATTATGCAAGCGAGGAAGCAAATCCTCTTTTGTATTACGTTCATGTTTGTCCACACTGTGGATTTGCGGCAACAGAGGAGTTTTCGACATATTTCCCACCACAAACATTGGAAGCAATCCAACAAAATATTTGCGCCAATTGGCGTGGGAAAAACTACGGTGGAGCTCGAACATTTGCTGAGGCGATTGATACATACAAACTCGGTATTTATTCAGCCACATTGAAAAAAGAAAAACATATTGCACTCGCTGGACTTTATATGCGCCTCGCATGGTTGTATCGTTCAAAACAACAACATGAAGAAGAACAACGATTTATGCGATTAGCGCTCGAGCAATACAGCGCTTCTTATGAAGCAGACGATTTTGTTCACACGCATATGTCCGAAGTACGCTTATTGTACTTAATCGGAGAGTTATATCGTAGACTAGGAAAAGAAAAACAAGCAATTATTTACTTTTCACGCGTAATCGCTCGAAAAAAAGAGACGATTGAACAAGGGATCGTCAACATGGCTTACGACCGTTGGCAAGAAATTCGCGAAGAAAAAAAGGGGGCACAGTAGCCCCCTAAAACATTGGATTTTCCTCAATGTATGCATACACTCGTTCCACAAGTTGTTCCACATCTTCTGCTGTAACAATATCCCCATTTACCATCGCAAACAACGTATTGGCGCATTTCCCACAGTACCCTAAACACCCATATTCAATAATATCTAAATTCGGATCTTTCTCCAATTGCTCTAGTGCACGTTGAGATCCGTTTGCTAAATTGCTTATACAAAATTCAACGATTGGTTTTAACAATGTATTCACCTCAATCCTAATATTATAACACTTTTAATAAAAATGATGTAATATTGACATGTAAAAATCAGCTTAATTATTCATGCTTCTCGAAAAAATGTTGTTATTTTGTCACAATTTCGTTATACTTTTAATGGTCGAATTTTATCAAAAGGGGAAAGCTTCCATGAGAAACCTCGTGCTACTTGGTGGCGGATACGGAAATATGCGCATCTTGCTCCGCATCCTTCCAAATTTACCAGAACATATTCATATTACATTAATTGATCGCGTTCCATACCATTGCTTAAAAACAGAATATTACGCTTTAGCTGCTGGAACAATTAGCGATCAACATATTCGCGTCCCGTTCCCAGAACACCCTCGCCTATCTTACGTGTTCGGTGAGGTCAAAAAAATTGATTTACATCATGAAGTTGTGCATCTTCAAGATGGGACATGTATTCCATACGATGACTTAGTCATCGGTTTAGGCTGCGAGGATAAATATCACGGTGTGCCGGGTGCAGACATTTTTACTTATAGCATTCAAACAATCGATAAAGCAAGAGAAACGTATCAAAAACTAAGCAACCTCCCACCGCATAGCATCGTTGGTGTCGTTGGAGCTGGATTAAGCGGTGTAGAACTGGCAAGTGAATTAGTTGAAAGCCGTCCAGACTTACACGTAAAACTATTTGATCGAGGCACACGTATTTTATCCATGTTTCCTGAACGACTAAGTCATTATGTAGAACAATGGTTTCATTCACATGGTGTTGAACTCATTCGTCAATCAAACATTACAAAAGTCGAAGAACATACGCTGTATAACCACGATGAAGCAATCCACTGTGATGCGATTGTGTGGACTGCTGGTATTCAACCGAATCGTGTCGTTCGCGAGCTGAATGTTGAAAAAGACAACCAAGGTCGCGTCGTGTTAACACCGCGACATCATATTCCGAATATAGAAAATGTATACGTTGTTGGGGATTGCGCGAGCTTACCGCATGCCCCGAGCGCTCAACTCGCTGAAGGTCAAGCAGAACAAATCGCTCAAGTATTGCAAAAACGGTGGAAAGGCGAAGAACCACCGAGTGAATTTCCACCAATTAAATTAAAGGGTGTTTTAGGGTCATTAGGTAAAAAACATGGATTCGGTCTTGTTGCTGATCGTCCACTAACCGGGCGTGTCCCACGCCTTCTTAAATCAGGCGTTTTATGGATGTACAAGTACCATAATGGATATTAATTCGACGCACCGTTTAAGTCAAATCCATAAGGGCGAGTTACTTCGCCCTTTTTTCAATCGCTTCATAAATATTTTTCAGTCTCGGGTTTCCTTCGTCAACGATCTCACCATTGATGACAACAACAGGGTAAAACAAGTCCTCATCAATGACCTTTTGCGCAAATTGACGTTTTTCTTTATCTTCGGGTGGCGAAAAAATATCGACATACACGAACTGAAATGAATCATCTGGATATTTGCGTGAAATAGCCGCTTGAAGCCATTCATACGTATCTTTTGATGATGGTGCACCGACACAAGAAGGACAAATGATATCCGCCCCATACACACATATTTCGATCATATTCATTCTCTCCTCTGGAAAAAAGTTAAGTAACGTGAATAGATTTTTTTTATCATGATGATTATAATAAAATTAATGAAAGGAGTCGATGAAAATGGCAGATCAAGATATTAAACAACAAGTACAAGAAGTATTAGATAAACTTCGTCCATTTTTACTTCGGGATGGCGGAGATTGTGAGTTAGTCGATGTGGAAGATGGCGTTGTTAAACTTCGCCTTCTCGGTGCATGCGGAAGCTGCCCAAGCTCAACGATTACACTAAAAGCCGGCATTGAGCGCGCATTGCTTGAAGAAGTTCCTGGCGTCGTTGAAGTTGAACAAGTGTTTTAATAAGAAAAGGGTGTCCCAAAAATGCTTGGGCACCCTTTTTATTTTTCTAACGCCATCCGATATACACAGCTACCTGTCGTCTCTACGGATAGTATGCGAACATCGCAATGCGGAAAAGCTACTTGTAACGAAGCATATACTTCTTTTCCTCTCCCTCGTTCTGCAAAACAGAGCACCGTCGGACCAGCGCCACTTAACGCAACACCAAACGCTCCATTCCGCTTCGCTACTGTGCGCACATGTTGCAATTCAGGCACGAGACTTTCCCGATACGGTTGATGAAATACATCTGCATCCATCATTTCACCAACAAGCGACCAGTTGTGCGTTAACAATGCAGCGACGAGCACGTTACTAATGGCGCTTGCCTCTACTGCCTGTTCACGCATAAATACACTCGGAAGAACGGTGCGAGATTTTTTCGTTTCCAATTCATATGTTGGAATGACAGCAATTAAATCAAGGGGTATGTGCGGAATATGCACGACATGTGTACGTTCTTCTAAATGGCTACCAATAACTAATCCCCCGTACAAAGAGGCACCAACATTATCAGGATGACCTTCATACATGCTAGCTACCCGCATTTTTTCCTCTTTCGACAAACCGAGACGTCCAAGCTCATTTGCTAGTTCAATAGCCGCTACAATCGCTGCAGCACTGCTGCCAAGCCCGCGAGTAAACGGAATATTACTTGAGACAAATACGTGACAAGGCGGCAACGTCACACCATACTCGCTCGCTAATTTGCTTGCTACTTGATAAATTAAATTGTTTTCCCCTGTTGGAATGCTTTTTACTTCATTTGTTTTCGGTATAAATTCCCACGATTCTGCACGCACGACTTCCAACGTTAAATGTAGCGATACAGCTAATCCGATCGAGTCAAAGCCAGGACCGAGATTGGCTGTGCTTCCTGGCACGACAATTTTTAACATCTCCCCATCATTCATTGAAGAACAGCTCCTTGAATATGTGCAAACACCGCTTCTTCATCATTCGGCAAAACGATCGGCTGTATATTCGTTGCTTCCATCGCGACATTCGGATCTTTCAATCCATTTCCTGTAAGAACAGCAACAACACGGCTTCCTTTTGCAATTTCCCCACTTTCTACTTGTTTCATCACACCGGCGACAGATGCGCACGAAGCAGGCTCTGCAAAAATTCCTTCTTCGCGTGCAAGTAAGCGATATGCATTTAAAATTTGTTCGTCTGTTACTTCATCAATTTTTCCGCCCGATTCGTTGGCGGCTTGAACAGCATATTCCCAACTCGCTGGGTTACCAATTCGAATTGCTGTCGCAATCGTCTCAGGATTTTCAATCACTTCATTGCGTACAATCGCTGCTGCTCCTTCCGCTTCAAACCCGCGCATTTCTGGTAGCTTCGTCCCATGCTTTTCATGAAATTGCTTAAACCCTTTCCAATATGCTGTTATATTCCCTGCGTTTCCTACTGGAATCGCAAGAATATCAGGCGCTTGCCCTAGTTGTTCACAAATTTCAAACGCTGCTGTTTTTTGCCCTTCAATCCGATACGGATTGACCGAGTTGACAAGCGTGACAGGGGCAATCTCACTCAAACGACGCACCATTTTTAACGCGTGATCGAAGTTTCCTTGAATCGCAACAATTTCTGCCCCATACATGACCGCTTGCGCCAACTTCCCGAGCGCAATTTTCCCATCAGGAATAACGATAATACAACGCATATTTGCCCGAGCAGCATATGCCGCTGCTGCTGCAGACGTGTTACCTGTTGAAGCACAAATAATCGTATCGCTTCCTTCTTCCTTTGCCTTAGCTACAGCCATCACCATTCCGCGATCTTTAAACGATCCTGTCGGGTTAGTTCCTTCTGTTTTGACGTATAACTCGACACCAAGCTTTTCGGACAAATGAATAAGCGGAATGAGAGGCGTATTTCCTTCATTTAACGATAACATCGGCGTTTGATCTGTCACTGGTAAATAGTCACGATAATGATGCAGCAACCCTCTCCACATTACAATGCACCTTCCCCTTCTACCCGATACGAACTTTTCACTTCTTCAACAACTTCTAAATCACGCAACTGCTGCAATACATCACGATAATCTTTTAAAGAGGCTTGATGTGTAACGAGCACAATTTCAGCTAAGTCTTTTTGTTTTAAAGGAAGTTGTAAAATTTTTTCAAAACTCACTCCCCGTTCTGAAAAGAGCGATGTAATTTTCGCAAACGCCCCCACTTGATCTTTCACATGGATGCGTAAGAAATATTTAGAGTATATTTCGCTATCGTCTTTTAAACACTTGTCATATTGCGGAGTAACCGCACTTCTTCCGTTCACACCGAGGCGCATATTTTTCATAACAGCAACTAAATCGGACACAACAGACGTTGCTGTCGGCAAGCTTCCTGCCCCCGGACCGTAAAACATCGTCTCTCCGACTGCTTCACCGTAAACGTAAACCGCATTATATTCATCGTTCACAGACGCAAGTGGATGCGTTTCAGGTAGCAATGTTGGTTGTACGCTTACTTCTACTTTGTCACCATCTCGATGAGCAATACCAATTAATTTCATCGTATAACCGAGTCGTTTACTGTAGTTTAAGTCTTCCTCTGTAATCCCTGTAATTCCTTTCACATACACATCTTGTAAATCGATATGCATCGAAAAGCCGAGCCGAGCTAAAATTGCCATTTTCCGCGCCGCATCTAATCCTTCCACATCTGATGACGGATCCGATTCAGCATATCCAAGCGCTTGCGCCTCCGCCAATACTTCTTCATATGGTCGATTAAATTTGCTCATTTTTGTTAAAATGTAATTCGTCGTTCCGTTCACAATCCCCATCATTTTCGTAATTCGATCGGAAGCTAATCCGTCCACGAGGCTGCGCAAAATCGGAATACCTCCAGCTACGCTTGCCTCATAAAACAAATCGCAACCGTGTTCAGATGCAACCGAAAGCAACTCTGTTCCATATAAAGCCATTAAATCTTTATTCGCTGTAACGACATGCTTTCCATTTTTTAATGCTTGTAATATATGTTGTCGCGTTTCTTCAATGCCCCCCATCACTTCAATAACAACATCAATGTCCGGGTCATTAATCACTTCTTCTACATGTGTTGTTAATACCGCCCTTGGCAAAATGACATCTCGTTTTTTGCTAAGATCACGAACTGCAACCTTTTTTATTTCAACAGGACAGCCAATTTGATGCATCAATTTATCTTGATGGTTTTTAATAATTTTAACTACCCCACTGCCAACCGTTCCTAATCCTAACAATCCAACTGATACGCTTTTTACCATCTTCCCCACCTCTGTTTTTCTGTAATGAACATTTGTTTTTGTATAGTAGACATTATAGAGGATCTCTATTTCTTTTACAATCCTTATTTTCATTATCGTACCACATGAAAACGTTTTATGTTTAAAAATTTTCTAAAAAAAACAAAAAAGAGCCTATTGGCTCTGTATGGCTGTATAAGGTTTCCTCCCTTCTAAGACAGCGATGACGTTTCGACAACATAGCTGCATCATCGCGTATCTCGTTTCTTTCGTTGCGCTTCCGATGTGCGGTAACGCAACAACGTTTGGCAATTGTAAGAGCGGATGATCCGAACGAATCGGCTCTTGTGCAAATACATCCAATCCCGCACCAGCAATACGCTCATGTATAAGCGCCTCATATAACGCTTCTTCGTCAACAACCGCTCCACGTCCGACATTAATAAAGATTGCTGATGATTTCATTTTCATAAATGCCCTACTGTTAAACAATTGATACGTTTCGTTCGTTAACGGAGCTAAACAGACGACAAAGTCTGCTTGTTCTAGCAATTCATCAAACGAACAATACGTCGCATCGAGCGCTCGTTCCGCTTCTATATTTCGCGAACGATTATAGTATAAGACGCGCATATGAAACCCTTTTGCTCGCTGCGCAACCGCTTGACCAATTTTACCCATTCCGACAATCCCAATTGTTTTATGGTGAACATCTGTCCCTGCAAGTAAAAGCGGACTCCAACTTTTCCATTTTCCTTCTTTTATAAACTCAGCTGCTTCAATTAATCTTCTTGCCGTTGTTAACAGGAGAGCAAATGTTAAATCCGCCGTTGTTTCTGTCAATACATCTGGGGTGTTACAAACAATAATCCCTCGTTTTGTCGCTGTTTCTACATCAATATTGTCGTAACCGACAGCTACATTCGCAATAACACGAAGCTTTACACTTTGTTTCAATAACTCCTCATCAATGCGATCAGATAGCATCGTGATCAACGCTTCCGCTTGATTTGCTTCTTTGAACAACACATCGCGCGGTACGGCAAGATGCTCATGCGGCCACATGTTTACATCATATTTGTCGTATAACGGAGCAACAATATCGTCTGGTAGTTTTCTTGTAATAAATACATATGGTCTCCCCATATTTTTGACCCCTTTCGCACATCGTCCTCCGCTTCATTGTAACATATTTATAACCAATCAAGACGAGGAATGGAAACAGTAGTCATGTCATGAAAATGACGAAGCTTTTGTTCATATATATCGATCTCTTCAAACACTTTGCGTAATTGCTGCTCATATCCTTGTCTTATGTCTCCTTCAGCTCCATAATATTTTTCAATCGCTTGAAAATAATGAAGCGGAAAGAGCAAACGAGCATAAATCATTCGCCAAAAAAACTGGCTAAGCGGTTGCACCTGTTCGTACGTTCGTAAAAAAAGGACAATCGTTTCGTCTGATTGTTTCATAAGCCATTGCTTTCGTATCCATTCGGAAACATCGCGACTTGCATGATCAAACACCCAATCCGTCGGTATTTTCCCCATTGCCCATGTTTCAGGAGCAAATTGCTCATGACAAATCGTCGGTAGATCACTACGCAACGGAACTTCATCTAACTGCGTATCCATAACATACTGAATCGCATTTTCAACCAATCCGACATAATACGGAAACGTTTCAATAAACTGTTCGTCTATTTTACTCTTTTCATAAGATCTCACTTGCAATTGCCAAAATTGTTCTAATTGATCAATCCGTTGCCCCCATAGCTCTCCCCATTGCCCAAATCGACTACGCGATGAAACTGCATACGGATATGTGCGTCCACGCTGGTGAAATAATGCGAGCTGGTGTGCAATATCACCCGTTTGCATCCGATTTTCAATTTTCCATACACTCACTTGTTTCCCTTGCAGCACACCAGCAAACCGCCCCGTTTTCGTTGGTAGCAACGTGGCGATCGTGTCGTCACCTTGTGCCCGCATATACATCGCCATGTAATATAATTGTTGCATATCGCTTTCTTTTTCATTTGTTGGCACCGCAATATATATGTCATTTCCACTTCGAACAAGAAAACGATCATTTTTTGTTTCCATATGATCGATACGAAAATAATAATCCATGCACATCCCTCCTTCTTTCATGTATATGTTTAAAAAATACGTATAAACTTCATATGAGAGAAGAAATCAACGCACGTTTCATAAAAATCGCACATACATTGTAAAAAATAAAAAATGAAATAGGTGAAGTTGGAATGGAGGAAAAAAAGATAGGAAAAATGGAGAAAATCGCACGACAATGGCTTGCGGATCGCGGGGTAACAATCGAACATATTGCTGAACTCGTTTATTATTTACAATCGAAATATCATCCGAACTTACAAATGGACGAGTGTATTTATAACGTGAATCGAGTTATTGCGAAACGCGAAGTGCAAAATGCATTATTTACAGGCATCCAGCTCGATATGTTGGCAGAGAAAGGGTTACTACAGGAGCCGCTTCAATCATTTATCGCAAAAGATGAAGGATTATATGGAGTAGATGAAATTTTAGCGCTTTCGATCGTCAATGTGTATGGTTCCATTGGTTTTACGAATTACGGTTATATTGACAAACAAAAACCAGGTATTTTAAAACAATTAAATGATAAATCTTCTGGTTACTGTCATACATTTTTAGATGATATCGTTGGGGCGATTGCCGCTGCCGCTTCAAGCCGTTTAGCACATCGGGCGGCTCACGTTGAATAAATATAAAAGGTGCCTGCACTAGGCACCTTTTATATGCGATCCGTCCATTCTTTTAATGAATCAACGACATACGTTGGTCGTTGCTCATACGTTTGTAACATTTCTCTCGTCGTCACGCCTGTATGAACGAGAAGCGTATCAATCCCGGCATTCATTCCCGCCATAATATCCGTATCGTAGTTATCCCCGATCATTAAAGTCTCTTCTTTCGGCACACCAAGCACTTCAAGCGCTTGTTCCATAATAATTTTTTCTGGTTTCCCAATAAAAATAGGTTTTGTTTGCGTCGACACAGCAACAACCGATGTAAGCGAACCGTTTCCAGGTAAAAGTCCGCGCTCCGTCGGAATCGCAATATCTCCATTTGTCGAAATAAACAGCGCTCCGTTGCGAACAGCTAAACAGGCAATGGCCAATTTTTCATAGTTAATGCTACGATCAATGCCCATCACAACAACCTCGGCATCTTCATTCGCAAATGTAAACCCTTTTTCTTCAAGCGCTCGGCGAATACCATCTTCTCCGATGACATAAACTGAGGCATTTGGCTTTTTCTCATAAATATAATTTGCTGTTGCTTGGCTTGTCGTAAATACTTGATCCTTCGTAGCAGGGATGCCAAATTTCCGTAGCTTTTCAGCCACTTGTTCTGGCGTGCGTGAAGAATTATTAGTGACGAACAAATACGGAATGCCTTTTTCATAAAGACGATGCACGAAAGCGCATGCCTCTTCAATGCGTTCTGTCCCACGATACATCGTACCATCTAAATCAATTAAATATCCTTTATACGTTTTCACCTTTGCCACTCCTTTTGACAACTTGCACGTTCACACTTTAACGCAAAACAACTGCACTTGTCAAAAAGAGCGCAACGAATGTCAACGATTGTTCATTTTTTTCGCTTAATATGGTAACGACACGCATCATCCCCATCAGCTAAACACGTCTTCGGCACAATTTCTGCCTCGTGAATGAGCGTTTCAAACAAATTTCGTTCGCACTCACAAGCAATCGGATACGCTTGTGCGACTTCTGCGATCGGACAGTTATGTTCCACTAATTCAAATGAACCATCGTCGTATTGTAACAACTCCGACATATATCCATGCTCATTTTGTACCGCTACAAGTTCTTTTATTTTCTCATCAAACGATTTATCGCCAAATTGTTGCTCATATAGCTTTCTCATTCGCTCTTGTCGATTTTGAAACAACTCTGCTACGATTTGTTTTCCGCCCATTTGTTCTAAATCAGCTAAAAAATCAAGCATTGTTTGTTGATAATGGCGCGGAAACCGCTGATGTCCTTTCACGCTTAATTGATACACGTTTGTCGGTCTCCCCATCGGTTGACGAACAAGCGTCGATTCAATGAGTTCTTCACGTTCTAACGCACTTAAGTGACGGCGCACAGCCATTTCTGTAATTTGTAATTGTTCCGCCATTTCACCGACAGTTAACCGCTTTTGTACTTTTAACATTTTCAAAATTTGCTCTTTCGTAGAAGAGGTTTTTTTTCGCATCACTTTTCACCCTCTTCCATTTTATACGATTTTCCCTATACACACAATTTTTAAACATTTTCATTTAAAAAGGCGGACACGGGCCCGAGTTCATTGTGTAAATACGTGCGAATAGCAAGTGGAAATGACTCGAGTACTTGTTTATGTTTCTGCAGTACTTCAAACAATTCGTCATGCGGCACCGCGATGTATTGTTGAACGAGCTTTTTACGAAAATGAATGACTCGTTTTAATGCTTCTCCATCTTCAACTGACAAGACACGTTCATCAACTAAAATGTCAATAATGTCCTCATAACTTCCCGGGTCGCGCATAATAAAACCGTCAATCATTGCGTTGCCAACGTCAATGATCGATTCAATAATAACATGCCCTATACGTTCAAGCGCCAATTTCTCGACCGGTGTATGAAACGATGGTTGTATATAAGAAACGACGTTCTCCATATATTGCAATGTCTTCTCAATTTTTTGACGATCAACAAAATACATCATTCCTCTTCCTTTCTGCTTTTTATTTTATTGTAGCATAGCGCTTTCTTTTACACAGCTAACAGAAATTTGTTAAGATGAAAAAGCAACTACATATGTTATGGAGGGATTGAACATGGAACGTTTTTTCTTATACGATGATACAGTCGACACAAAAACACGTTTTGTCAGCTTCGTTAGTAAAAATGAGCGATTTGATTTAGCGATCGTCCAAACAGATCGTTTTTATGGAAAAGTGCTTGTGCTTGATTTACAAAGTAATCGATATGCAATTATCGGCTCAGATGACTTACAAGAATCTGGATATATTGAGCACGTATACAACTTAAACGAAGAAGATGCAAATGAGTTGCGAAGCTTTTTACATGAAATCGTCAGTTAAGTGGCACGCTATGTAAAAAACGAAAGGAAGCGTTCATATGACCGATGAAACATATCATGATTTTTCAACGGTAGAAGCAAGGAAAAACTTTCTTGTGCCAGAGACATTGCCAGAAGGACCATACGGTGCCCCAAGAGGGAAAGATAAACCGGTACAAAACAAAAGTACGCCATGGCAGAAAGGACAACGATATTACAGCGCATTTAATTATGAATACAAATCACTACATCAAGACATTCCGCGTCAAGATCCAGGTGCACATCCCGTTCATGATGATCCAGATGAGAACGGACAACAACCGTATTCATGAAAAATAGGTCAGTTGTCCTGACCTATTTTTTTACTTTTCGCAACACAAAATATGCACAACCAAAATTGCAATATTCAAATAAATATTCGGATAACGTACTTATTTTCGTATCATACGTCGCTTTTTGGTTATGATCATCAAAAAACCCGCGCAAACGAAGTTGGTTATATCCCCAATCCCCAACAATGTAGTCATATTTATTTAAAATGTCTGTATAGCGAGCGCGGAACGCTTCTTCATTAAACCCGTTCCGCACATTTTCTACCAGCTCATAACATGTATTATGAATGCAAATCATCGTTCTCACCTCTTCTTTCCATTTCTATCATAAAACATGTCTTTCTCCCAAGCAATCACCATTATGATCCTTTCCATAAAACGAATAATAAAAAAGAAGGGAGGAGTTACTTTGCGGAATACATGGCTTATCACAGGAATGAGCGCCATTGCTTTATTATCTGGCTGTGCTCAAATGAATGAATCGACATCCTTGTACGAAAAAAGCGGAACAACTATTAATGTTCGTTCACGAAACGATTTATATAACGAACATGGTGTGCGAAATGGGATGGATTCACGTTTAACGAATTTCGGTTATGTCCGTCATCAAAAAAGCCCTATTCCCGGGGACACGACACAATATGCAACCATCCCTGTGTTAAATCGTGAAAATGTTGCTGATTTAATCAGTAAGTTATGTACACAACTTCCGAACGTTTATGACGTTGGAACGCTTGTCACAGACGATACGGTCTTTGTTGTTTACAAAACGGACAGCACAAATCGGTTTGAAACGGCCGATCAAGTAAAGAAAACAGCGATTTCCGTTGTACCGCGCTATTATCACGTGTACGTTTCAGACAACCCACGCATGTTCCAAGACATTGAGCGTTTCGGCCGTTTAGACGCAAATAGTCAAAATGTTGATCAAATTTTACAACAAACCATTAACGACATGCTGAAATCGCCACAAGGGAGAAAAATAAGTAGCGGTGAAAACGAAAATGGTGTACAACGAGAAGAAATGAATATGATGCAATAAAGGAGAAGGATGTCCCACCCATATGGAAGGGACATCCTTTTTTATATATTTACTGATTCGCTTTTGCCGATTGTACTTGTTCGTCTGCATGATAAGAAGATCGAACGAGCGGACCAGATTCACAATGACTAAATCCTTTCGCTAACGCAATCTCTTTTAATTCCATAAACTCATGTGGATGGTAGTATTTTTCTACTTTCAAATGCTTTTTTGTCGGCTGTAAATATTGTCCGATTGTCAAAATATTCACTCCGACTGCACGTAAATCGTCCATTGTCTCTAAAATTTCTTCCTTCGTTTCACCAAGCCCGACCATTAAGCTTGATTTTGTTGGAATATCTGGGTGCATTTCTTTTGCACGACGCAAAAATTCGAGTGAACGTTCATATGTGGCACGTGCACGAACACGCGGAGTAAGACGACGAACGGTTTCAATATTATGGTTTAAAATATCCGGACGGGCGTCCATTAACGTTTTTAAGTTTTCATACACACCGCCCATATCAGATGGCAATACCTCAATCGTCGTTAACGGATTTTTACGACGAATGGCGCGAACTGTCTCAGCAAATACGGCTGCCCCACCATCTTTTAAATCGTCACGCGCTACAGCTGTCACAACGACATGTTTTAAATTCATTAAACGAACCGATTCAGCGACACGTTCTGGCTCTTGCCAGTCTAATTCCGTTGGTAAGCCTGTTTTCACAGCGCAAAAACGGCAAGCGCGCGTACATACATCGCCTAAAATCATAAACGTCGCTGTTCGGCGAACCGCCCAACATTCATGAATGTTTGGACAACGCGCTTCTTCGCATACGGTATGCAATTGTTTTTCGCGCATCATTTTCTTTAAGCCTGTATAATGTTCGTTCGTATTTAACTTTATTTTTAACCATTCCGGTTTGCGAAGGTGCTGTTCTTTTGTTGACATCTTTTTCACGCTCCACTCGTTAATGTACATTACCCATTATACGAGTTATTAACTTATAATACAAAACAGTTTGTTTTTCCAACATTTTTTATTTATGAAAACAGCCGATTACCTCAAACTAATGGTATGAACATTGGTGAAAGGAGAAAAAGTGCGTGAAAACATTATGGTGCATCATCCTTCTTCTTTTCATTCCGCTACAATCATTCGCTGCTGCACCAAATGATTTGTATGATAAACGAATGGAACTTTATAAAAAAGCCGAAGCGATTTCTTTCATTCCATGGTACTATTTCGCAGCTGTCGATCAATATGAACGGAACGTTCGCCAAGCGCGTCGCGATTTGCCAAAACAAATAGGAGTGATTGGCATCTACATTCCTCCTGAGCGATGGGCGGGACCACTCAACAAAAATCAAGAAGATCAAAATCCGTTTACCATTAGCCAATTCGGCGGCATCGGTATAGACGGAAACGGCGACGGCATCGCAGACCGAACAAACGATGAAGACGTATTATTTGCATTTGCTCGCTTTTTACGGTCATATGGCACAGATCATACACATATTAAAATGGCGCTATGGGATTACTACGAACGAAGCAAAACCGTCGATATCATTTTAGGAAAAGTGAAACTTTATAAACATTTTGGAACAATACAACTTGATCAATACGCCTTCCCGATTCCGCGACGGTTTGAGTATAGTTACCGCAGTACATGGGGAGATGCACGTGGCTGGGGTGGGCGACGTATTCATGAAGGAACAGACATTTTTGCCCATTATGGCACCCCCGTTCGCTCAACATGTTACGGTATCGTTGAATTAAAAGGATGGAACAAATATGGGGGATGGCGTATCGGCATTCGCGATATAAACAATACGTATCATTACTTCGCACACTTAAACGGATTTGCTAACGGTTTAGAAGAAGGAACAATTGTGGAGCCTGGTATGTTAATTGGATCCGTTGGCAGCTCTGGATACGGGCCGCCTGGAACATCAGGTAAATTCCCGCCGCATCTTCATTACGGCATGTATAAGGATAACGGCTATACTGAATGGTCTTTCGATCCGTATCCTTACTTAAAACAATGGGAACGACAAGAACGTGCGAAAAAAAGATGAGGCTTCTCGCCCCATCTTTTTTACGATTGACGGCTTTTCTTTACCGCATGAGCAACGCTCGCTGCAAAGCCTCCCCAAATAATAATCATACCAACAATCATCATGATGAGTGCACTTGTTTCCATCAGCTTGAAACCTCCTTATCCGTTGGAACGGAAAGTACGCCGTCTCTCCAACGTTTGACTGAAAGAACAAAACCGAGAACGATAACGAGCGCCGCAATCGTCCATCCATACTTCACAACAAATAGTGTATCGTATCCACCATAATTTTCTTTCAAGTTCGTTTTAATGCTATCAAACATCATATAACCTAATACGATTGGTGTAACGACAGAGAGCGAAACTTTCCACCACGCGCCAACCATAATATCTGATACGCTGTTTGCATGCGTTTGAAGCGCGTTCAGTTCTTTTAATACCCAAGCGATTGTAACTACCTCAACTAAACCAACAAGTGCAACACCAAAGTTGTTAATGAAGTAATCGACAACATCTAAGAAATATAATCCACCGTTCGAAGCAAATACGAGAGCGATGAGCGCAGCGACTCCACCACCGCCAAGAACAGCTTTTGTGCGTGATATACCGAATTTTTCTTGAACTGCTGAAACGTACGTCTCTGAAATAGAAATAAGCGATGTAAGACCTGCTAACGTTAATGAAAGGAAAAATAACACGCCGAAAAGCTCATTAAACGCAGGAAACTGATTAATGATTTGCGGGAAGACAACGAACGCTAATCCAACGCCACCCTTAACGACTTCGCTTACCTCTACACCTTGTTGTTGTGCTAAAAAGCCAAGGACGCTAAATACGCCAATACCAGCTAATAGTTCGAACCCAGAGTTTGCAAAACCTGTAATAAATGCGTTATTTGTAATATCCGATTTTTTTGGTAAATAACTCGAATAAGTAATCATAATAGCGAACGCAATCGATAAGCTAAAGAAAATTTGGCTATATGCAGCAAGCCATACTTTTCCGTTCATAATTTGATCCCAGTTTGGTTTAAAAAAGGCATTTAATCCTTCAACCGCTCCATCTAACGTTACTGCACGAATGACGATGATAAAGAAAAGAACAATGAGCGTTGGTAAGAAAATTTTATTTGCTGCTTCAATTCCTTTACGAACACCTTTATATAAAACCGCCAAGTTAATAACCCAAACAAGAAGAAGTGGAATAAGGACAGCTGGGACTAAACTGCCGAACGTCCCCGGTGTTTCCGCTAGTTTCAAATACTCACCGAACAAAAAGTCTCCTGTGTTTTCTCCCCATTTTGACGTAAAAGCAAAATACGTATAAGACATTGCCCATGCGATAACGACGGAATAATACGTCGAAATAACGAATGAAATAAGCACTTGCCACCAACCGATCCATTCGGCTCCTTTGCTGAGACGAGCAAACGTTAACGGTGCTGAACCACGATACTTATGTCCAAGCGCAAATTCCAATATAAGAATTGGAATCCCTGCTGTTAATAAAGCGAATAAATACGGGAAAAAAAATGCCCCTCCACCATTTTCATATGCGACAGCTGGGAACCTCCAGATGTTTCCTAACCCAATTGCCGAGCCAGCCGCTGCTAAAATAAATCCAGCGCGTGTGCCCCATTGTTGACGATTTTCCATAACAAAATACCCTCCTTAGTCAGTTGTGATCTTTAAAATGCAAGAATGTAGAAAATACAAGCACCCCCTTGTTCGATTATTTTAATTTTTCAGACTTTTTTGTTTCATTTTAGTTTTAAGTATATCAACGGACAAGCCTTTTGTCAAAATAATATTTTAAAAAATAAAATTTTCAGAATTTTTATTATTCAATAGGAAGCTCGATAGATGTATTTCCATCTCCACCTTGGTTATAAAATTGAGGAACTTCCCCTTGAATAATTTGAATCGCCACAGGAATATCGTTTTGAATCGTTGCAGTTTTTGTTGCGAATGGAATAATAATTTGCACATTTACTTCGATATGAATTGCTATTTCTATTAAAGCATTATTTATTCCGAACGGACGAATATTTTTATTTACATCCGAATGAACATCGCCAATGACATAAAAACGAACCGGGATACGCGGTCCTAGATTTCCTAACAATACGTTATTCGTTGCTTGTCCGAGAGGGATGTAATAAATAATTCCTTTTTCCTTTTCTGTTTCAACTTGAACGTCAGGAAATTCAAGCGCTGATAATTTTCCTTCTGAAGCTGCCTTTAAATTTCTCTGCACACGATTTGTCGTTTTTGCTAATACGCGATTCACGACAGTCGCATTAAAATCTATGGCTGAAATTTTCCCTTGTCCATCTTTTTCAATTTTGATGAAGTTTTCAACATTAAAATCATCTTCCGCAATTTGTTGACTAATTGCGTTATTAATGACTAAATTAGCTAAACGGCGCGTTTCTTTTTCGGCGATTGCCATAAGTGTCGGCTCGATTCCTCTATTAATAAACCAAAGGCTTCCGACAGTCGAAATGATAAAAAAAACAAACGTAATTAAAAAGATATAGCGGACGGGTAGCGGTTTTCTTCGTTTACGTAGTTGTTGGTACAACAAAAATCCCCCCTCTCACGCTATATGTATGCGATCAAGCAGGGGATTATTATTTTATTTCATAAGAAGCAAAGCGTCTTTTCCTTTCATTCCACGCGAAATACCTAATTGTTCAGCAGCAAATGTAACAGACTCAAGCGGCGCTTCTAACAGTTGGTCAATTGTTCGCACTCCTACCGCTCTTCCTGCGATAATGCCTCGATCACGCAATTTTTCATTTAACAGCGCCACATCTAACGCTCCACACATAATATATCCTTTATTATTGGCAACAGCTAATAACGTTGTTTTAGGCAACTGAACAGAAATGGCTGTAAAAGGTTCTCCGCTAATCCATAACGGTTTTACCTCAATCATATATTCACGCTCCTTTCCTTTATTCAATGTATGAATAAAGGAACGAAGGGTGCCTATTGTTGATACATGTTTTTTAGCTTCCATGCAAGCACATCACGCAACATTTCTGGCATATAATATTTCTTTTTCGCGCGATATATTTCTGGATATAAGTGACCAAACGTAAACATATCAATCGTTGCGACGGCATACGTTTTTTGCTCTTCAATTGGTTGGTGATTAATGAAAATGCGACGCACATGTGCTTGACCATCAATCAGTTGCCCTTTTTCAACAGTGATACGGTCGTACACCATTTGTCCCATCACTTCACCACGAAATCCGAATCCTTTCACCCGTAACTGCCTCATTTGTTCCGTTTCCGCTTGTAAAATAACTTCTTTTAATTCACTTCCGCGCAAATATACTTTGCACGGATTAATCGGATGTGGACAAATGCGATGAATATCTCCTTTCGTCACAACACCTTTCGGGAGCGAAGACAGTAGTACCCCTGCATTCACCATCGCCACATCGCCCTCACACCATTCGTTTAATGCTTGAGCAAGAACGTTTGCTAATGGCGATGGTGAAAACCAATCGATCGTCAGCGACTCAGGCAAATATACAATCGGTTGTGCCAGCGCATTAGTTGCTTGCTCAATCATATCATTTAACTTTTGCTTCGTTTCCTCGCATGCATGTTCAACTGCATCCATATGTTGTACATAGGCATGTGTATCAACTTTTCGACCATTTTTATCGATCGTCAAGGTTAAACACCCAACATAATGTCCAAATTTTCCAGCTCCACAAAGCAACGTTTTATTCACTCGTTTTCCGTGTTCAAATACATGATGCGTATGACCACCTAAAATCGCCGTTAATTGTGGAAATGTTTCCGCCATTTTTTCATCATCATTCACTCCCAAGTGAGATAATAAAACGATCGCATCCACTTTTTCCGAAAGCTCTTCAATAAGTTGAACAACCGTATCAAACGGATTGGCAACGCGCCATCCAAGCAGCTCATAAAATGTCTGAAACGGAACCGTCACCCCAATAAACGCAACGCGGACGTTTCCAAACGTCATGATAACATACGGCTTCATCCAGTGCGGACGCTCTCCGTTTTCATAAAAAACGTTTGCGACAATAACAGGGAACTTGGCATGTGCATATAACGTATCAAGCTGTTCATGACTAAGTGTAATCCCTTCGTTATTCCCGATTGTGACTGCATCGTATGCTGCATCGTTTAAAAGAATGACGTTTGCCTTTCCGCCTGATGCCTCTGTCAGCGGATGAAACCGATCAATAAAGTCACCGATATCGAGCAACACCATATGCTCGCGATTTTTCTGATGCTTTTTTCTCTCGTTTTGTAAATAACGAACAATGTTCGGCCATCGTTCAAAATGGCTATGCACATCGTTTGTATGATAAATATGTATTGTCTCCCTCAACGTTTGCAACACACCTTTCTTTTTACAATCCAAGCCCTTGCATAATTAAACGAACGCCGAGTAAAATAAGCACAATTCGTAATAACGTCACGACCGTTTTTCCTTTTAATCGTCGATTGAGCCATGCTCCACATTTCGCTCCAATCCATACACCCGGGATAAGCGAAAGCGCAAACGTCCATGCAACATTTCCTATAAGCACATGAGTTAGTGAGCTAACAATGGACGATAAAAAAACGATAAACATCGATGTGGCAACAGCTACGTGGGGAGGAAACAAAAATAATAAAATCATCGCAGGCACCATAAGCGATCCACCGCCAATTCCGAAAAACCCGCCGACAAATCCGACAACAAACGAAATGAATGTGGCGATGAGCGGATGATACCCGTACGTCACTTCCTCCCCTTCATTCGTAACATATGTCCGTACAACAGGAAACGTACGTTTGCTAGACGGTGATAGCCGAGATTGAAACATAAGCAAAAACGAAACAGCAATTAAAAATAATCCAAAATAAAGCGAAAAATGTTGCATATGCACATGTTGATTCACCCATGCACCAAGCATTGCCCCTGGCCCACTACCGATGAAGAAAAATAAACCGCTTTTATAGTCCACCATTTTATGCTTCATATATGTTAAAGTTGATGATAACCCATTAAAAATAATGACGACAAGCGATGTGCCAACCGCTACTTGTGGTGAAATGGTTGGCAATACATGTGCCGCGCTTAAAAAAAGAAGCATGGGAACGATAATCACCCCTCCCCCTAAACCGACAAGGCTTCCGATCGTTCCTGCTAAAAAGCCGATCAGTAAAAGAAATATATATTCCATTCTCATCCCCCATTATGAAAACAAGTCTAATTGACGCGGTGCTAAGTTCGTATATTCAATGCCTAACATCCGCAGGAGCTGCTTTGCATTATGAGCGGCATCTCCACCTGAGTTATTGTTGAATAAGACGTAAATGTGTTCACATTTCGTTTGTAGCATGCGAATATGATGTACCCACTCTTGTAACTCTTGCTCATTGTATCGATATAAATAACGAACAGCACGCCAATTTTCATCATCTCGTTTATTCCAGCCAGCTACATTTCGTCCATGTAAACGAATGAGTGTTTTATGCGCATCAGTTGGATGAAGAACGGTCGGTACCGATCCTTCTCCTGCTTGCGGTTCGTCACAAATGCTATGAATCCATCGCTCTTCTTCCATAAAACGTAACGTCTTTTCGTAAAAGGAAGGCGAAAACCACGATTGATGACGAAATTCAAGCGCCACAGGGACATCTCCCATTCGCTCCCGACACCAACGCAAATAGTGAACATGCTTTTTTTGACAATCGAACCACGGTGGAAATTGGAATAATACCATCCCAAGCTTATGTGCCTGCTGAAACGGCTCAATCGATTGTAAAAATGCTGTAAACATCTCATCTTTATTTGCATACGGAATATCACCACGTTGATGACCCGTCATTCCTTGATACGCTTTAACGATAAATTGAAAACATTCCGGTGTTTCCATCGTCCATTTTTCAACGTTCTGGCGTGGCTGAATCGCATAAAAATACGCATCGACCTCAACGGTTGGAAAATGAGCGGCATACGCTTGTAACTTATCTTTTGACGCAAGCCGTGACGGATATAAACTGTCATGGTCGCCCCATCCCGTTAATCCGACATAAATCATATGCATCACCTACATTTATCTTACCATAACATACAAAAAAAGCCGATGATCTGCCGCACGCAGATCATCAGCTGTTGATTAACCAATACTACCTTCCATTTCAAACTTAATGAGTCGGTTCATTTCAACGGCGTATTCCATCGGTAATTCTCTCGTAAATGGCTCAATAAAGCCCATAACGATCATTTCTGTCGCTTCTTGTTCAGAAATGCCGCGGCTCATTAAATAAAATAGTTGTTCTTCTGATACTTTCGACACTTTTGCTTCATGCTCAAGCGAAATGTTGTCGTTTAAAATTTCATTGTATGGAATCGTATCAGATGTCGATTGATTATCCATAATGAGCGTGTCGCACTCAATATTTGAGCGAGAGCCATCCGCTTTCCGTCCAAAATGAACGATACCGCGATATGTGACTTTTCCACCTTGTTTCGAAATTGATTTTGATACGATCGTCGATGACGTGTTTGGTGCTAAATGGATCATTTTTGCACCTGCGTCTTGATGTTGTCCTTTGCCAGCAATCGCAATCGAAAGTGTCAAACCACGCGCGCCTTCTCCTTTTAAAATGACTGCTGGGTATTTCATCGTTAATTTTGAACCGATATTTCCATCGATCCATTCCATCGTTGCGTTTTCTTCGCAAACGGCACGCTTTGTCACAAGGTTAAAGACGTTGTTTGCCCAGTTTTGAATCGTCGTATAACGGCAATACGCACCTTTTTTCACGATAATTTCAACGACTGCGCTATGAAGTGAGTTTGTCGTATAGACAGGCGCCGTACAGCCTTCCACATAATGAACATGCGCCCCTTCATCAACGATAATTAATGTCCGCTCAAACTGTCCCATATTTTCCGAGTTAATGCGGAAATACGCTTGCAGCGGTGTGTCGACTTTTACACCTTTTGGCACATAAATGAACGAACCACCCGACCAAACGGCAGAGTTCAGTGCCGCAAATTTATTATCTGTCGGCGGAACGACTTTCGCCCAATGCTCACGGAATAAATCTTCATTTTCTTTTAACGCCGAGTCTGTATCTTTAAAAATGACACCTAGTTTCTCTAGGTCTTCTTTCATGTTATGGTATACAACTTCTGACTCGTATTGCGCCGATACTCCTGCTAAATATTTTTGTTCCGCTTCTGGAATACCGAGCTTATCGAACGTTGCTTTAATTTCTTCCGGCACTTCATCCCATGACCGCCCAGATTTTTCTGAAGGTTTGACGTAATACGTAATTTCATCGAAATCTAAGCTTGATAAATCGCCACCCCATTGCGGCATCGGCATGCTGTAAAAAATATCTAACGCTTTTAAGCGAAATTCGAGCATCCACTCTGGTTCATTTTTCATGCGCGAAATTTCTTCTACAATTTCACGCGTTAATCCGCGCTCAGCGCGGAAAACAGATACATCTTTATCGGCGAAACCGTACTTATATTCACCGATTTCTGGCATTTTTTTCGCCATCTCGTTCGCCTCCTTTTTATGACTAGCCTTGTTGCTCATGCAATCCTTTTTCCATTGCTTTCCAAGCTAATGTCGCGCATTTAATGCGAGCTGGGAATTTTGACACTCCTTGAAGTGCTTCAATATCACCTAAATCGATGGAATCGTCATAATCTTTTCCTTGCATCATGTCGGAAAAAATCGTTGATAGCTTAAGCGCTTCTTCAATTGTTTTTCCTTTAATCGCCTCTGTCATCATCGATGCAGAAGACATCGAAATAGAACAGCCTTCTCCTTCAAACTTCGCATCGACAATTTTCCCATCTTCTATTTTTAATGTTAAGTGAATGCGATCGCCACACGTCGGGTTGTTCATATTTATATCGACGTGCTCCCCCTCTAACACACCACGATTTCTCGGATTTTTATAATGATCCATAATGACTTGTCGATACAGCGTATCTAAATGGCTATTAAAAGACATAGCTAAAATACTCCTTCGTTTTCTTTAATGCTGAAACAAGTGCGTCAATTTCTTCTTCCGTATTGTATAAGTAAAAACTTGCCCGTGCAGTCGCTGTCACGTTGAGCCATTTCATGAGCGGCTGCGCACAATGGTGACCAGCACGAACAGCAATGCCTTCAGCGTCTAAAACGGTCGCAACATCGTGCGGATGAACACCGTCAATATTAAATGTCACGAGCCCTGCCCGTTCTTTCGGACCGTAAATCGTTAACCCGTCAATTGTTGACAGCTGTTCAAGTGCATATTGTGCTAAACGATGTTCATGCTCAGCAATATAATCTAACCCAATTTGTTCAAGGAAATCGATCGCAGCTCCTAAACCAATCGCTCCTGCGATAATTGGCGTGCCGCCTTCAAATTTCCACGGAAGCTCTTTCCATGTTGACTCATACAAACCAACGAAATCAATCATTTCGCCACCAAATTCAACAGGCTCCATTTGCTCAAGTAAGCGTTTTTTACCGTATAATACGCCAATACCTGTCGGCCCGCACATTTTATGGCCTGAAAACGCATAAAAATCACAATCTAGCTCCTGTACGTTCACTTTCATATGCGGCGTACTTTGCGCCCCGTCAACAACAACAACGGCACCGTTTTTGTGCGCGATTTGCGCAATTTCTTTTACTGGGTTAATTGTACCGAGTACGTTTGATACGTGCATCACAGCCACAATTTTTGTGTTCGACGTGACTGTTTGTTCCACATCTGCTAAGCGAATCGTGCCGTCTGGTTGAAGCGGAATGTATTTTAACGTTGCCCCTGTTTGTCTGGCAACTTGTTGCCATGGGATGATGTTGCTATGGTGCTCCATGTACGTAATGACAATTTCATCGCCTTCACGCACGTTAGCGCGACCGTAGCTTGCCGCCACTAGATTAATCGCCGTTGTCGTCCCGCGTGTAAAAATAATTTCTTCCGTTGAGGCAGCACCAATGAAGCGACGCACTTTTTCGCGCGCCCCTTCGTATGCATCGGTTGCCTTCGTACCAAGCGTATGCACGCCGCGATGAACGTTTGAATTGTATTGACGATAATAATTGTCAATCGCTTCAATGACCGACAACGGTTTTTGTGACGTCGCCGCGCTATCTAAATAAACGAGTGGCTTGCCGTTTACTTGTTGATCTAAAATCGGAAATAGTTGACGAAGTTCTTTTACGTTCATCATTTAACTTTCCTTTCGATCACTTCGATTAATTGTTTTTTCACACGTTCAATCGGAATTTCATTGACGACTGGCGCTAAAAAGCCATGAATAATTAATCGCTCTGCTTCCGTTTTCGAAATACCACGGCTCATTAAATAATACAATTGCGTCGGATCAACACGACCGACAGATGCCGCATGACCGGCTGTCACATCATCTTCGTCAATTAATAAAATCGGATTCGCATCCCCGCGTCCTTTTGGGCTTAACATAAGCACACGTGATTCTTGTTCTGCGTTTGATTTCGATGCCCCGTGCTCAATTTTACCAATACCGTTAAAAATGGAAGTCGCTTCATCTTTCACAACGCCATGTTTTAAAATGTAGCCTTCTGTATGCTTTCCGTAATGGATGACGCTTGTCGTAAAGTTTTGTACTTGCTCTCCACGGCTTACCACAACCGTCTTCGTGTCGCCGAATGAGCCGTCGCCAATGAGGCGCGTGACGTTTTCTGAAATCGTGTTTCCGTCGTTCATTAAACCGAGCGCCCATTCAATGCGTGCATGACGCCCCGTAATGCCGCGACGGTTCACATATGTCGTTGTCCCTTTTGCTAAACTATCCACGGCGCCGAAAAATACTTGCGCGTCGTCTAATGCAAACACTTCCGCAATGATGTTAACGATCGCTTCGGAACGTTCACATGTTGAAATGTAGTTTTCGACATACGTTACTTTACTACCGACGTCCGCAACAATAATGACATGGTTAAATAACGCTTCCGCTTTTTCATGCACATATACCGCTTGCAACGGCACATTCACTTGCACGTGCTTTGGTACGTATACAAACATTCCGCCGTTTACAAGTGCAGCATGAAGCGCAGCCAGGCGATGTTCGTTTACTTTCACGCCGTCCATAAAATATTTTTGCACAAGCTCGCTATGTTCACGGACAGCTGTCGCTAAGTCTGTAAAAATGACACCTTTTTCTTTTAATTCATCAGCAAGCGATACGTATGCACATGTATGATCGCGTTGCACATATACGTTTTTTTGCTCTTCGTCGATATCGATTAGCACTTTCACTTCTTCTGGCAACTCTTCTAACGAAGAAAGTGGCGCACTTTCAACGAGATGAGTAGAAAATTGCGTGAAATTCCAACGATCAATTTTTGTTTTATCTGGCTTCGGTAAAGGAAGTTGTTCCGCTTGTGCAAGAGCTTGTAAGCGAACATGTAAAAGCCAGTCCGGTTCTCCACGCCCTTCAGAAAAAGAGCGTACATACTGTTGGTCGAATGGTAGTTTCGTCTCAATCATCACAAATCCTCCTAACGCTTACGCTTCTTGCTCAACGACTTCATCTTCAATGCCTAGCTCTTTTTTAATCCAATCGTATCCTTCCGCCTCAAGACGTTGTGCTAACTCTGGACCACCAGATTTTACAATACGTCCTTGCATCATGACATGCACATAATCTGGTGTAATATAGTTTAATAAACGCTGATAGTGCGTAATGATTAAACAGCCGAAGTCGCTGCTACGCATTTCATTAACACCTTTTGCAACAACTTTTAATGCATCAATGTCAAGACCTGAGTCAATTTCATCTAAAATTGCAATTTTCGGTTGTAACATCATTAATTGCAAAATTTCATTTCTCTTTTTCTCTCCGCCTGAAAATCCTTCATTTAAATAACGATGCGCCATATCTGGATTCATTTCTAAAAACGCCATTTTTTCATCTAGTTGACGAATAAATTTCATTAATGAAATCTCGTTTCCTTCTCCACGACGCGCATTAATCGCTGAACGCAAGAAGTCGGCATTTGTCACACCGCTAATTTCGCTCGGATATTGCATCGCTAAAAACAACCCAGCACGAGCACGCTCGTCTACTTCCATTTCTAATACATCTTGACCATCTAATGTAATGCTTCCTTTTGTTACTTCATATTTTGGATGACCCATAATGGCCGCAGATAATGTCGATTTTCCTGTTCCGTTCGGTCCCATAATTGCATGAAACTCGCCGCCTTTAATTTCAAGGTTAACACCTTTTAAAATTTCTTTTCCGTCAATTGCAACGTGAAGATCTTTAATCGTTAATGTTGCCATAAAAAAATACCTCCAGTTTCACTTATATTCATAAAACGTAATTCTCATTTTATTCTCATTACAATTTTATAACAGATGAAAAGTATTAGCAACCTTATTGCAAGCATTTTGATACTTTTTTGTTTCTAAAGTTTGTTCGCTTAATCACGTATGTAAAAAAGGATAGGAGACCTCCCTATCCTTTTAATGCATGCGAGTAAATTCATCAACACATTGCCGAACGAGCGTAACCGCTTGGCTCATCGTCGCTCCACCCGCTAAAGCAGCCGCAACGGCGCACGCTTCAAATATTTCTTCTTCTGTCGCTCCTTCATCAATGCACCCTTTCGTATGATAGATGGTGCAATATTCATCTTGTTTGGCGACGCTAATGCCTAATGCGATCAATTGCTTTTCTTTTTTCGACAACTCACCTTCTGCAAAACATGCTTCTGTAAACGCGTTAAACGTTTGCCCAACTTTCGGCATATGTTGCGTAAACGTTCCTAACCCTTGCTTATATTCGTGCAAAAATTGTTCCATCGACATATGCACTCCTCCTTCCTTTTTATCATGCGTCGTTTTTCAAAAAATATAAAAGGATGCCCGATTGGACATCCTTATTTTGTCGCTGGAATAACTGCGCCATTATACTTTTGTAAAATGAAGTCTTGAATATCTTTTGATTGCAATACTTCTACAAGCGTTTGAATTTCTTTACGTTTTTCGTCACCTTTGCGAACGGCAATAATGTTCACATATGGGTTGTTTTCTGGCGATTCAACCGCAATCGGATCTTTTGCTGGATCTAAACCAGCATCTAACGCATAGTTTGCGTTAATTAATACTGCATCTCCTTCGTTGTTTTTATATACTTGTGGAAGCAATCCTGCTTCGACATCTGCTTCAAACACTAAATTTTTCGGATTTTCAACGATATCATCAACAGTTGCTTTCGTTTTGTCGACACCTTCTTTTAACTTAATTAACCCTTTTTCTTCAAGCATCGATAAAATGCGACCGTGGTCAGCAACCGAGTTGCTCATAATAATTTTCGCACCGTTTGGTAGCTCTTCAAGGCTTTTATATTTTTTAGAGTATACGCCGATTGGCTCAATATGAATGCCACCAGCATTTACAAAGTCATAGCCATGTTCTTTCATTTGTGCTTCTAAATAAGGAATGTGTTGGAAATAGTTTGCATCTAACTCTTTATCTGCTAACGCTTTGTTCGGTAATACGTAATCTTGGAATGTCACAATTTCTAATTCAATACCTTTTTCTTTTAAAATCGGTTTTGCTTGTTCTAAAATTTCCGCATGTGGCACGTTTGATGCCCCAACGACAAGCTTATTCGTCTTTTCTTCCGCACTTTCGCTTTTTCCGCAAGCAGAAAGCGCTAAAACAACCATTGCAACAACAAGTAGAGAAATCCATTTTTTCATCTGTTTCTTCCTCCTTTTTATCGTTTATCTATTTTAGAAGTGACAAAGTCACCAATAAACTGAATAATAAAGACGATGATTAAAATGAGCACTGTCGCAACAAACGTGACGTCGTTATTGTTGCGTTGAAATCCTTCTAAATACGCTAAGTTTCCAAGCCCCCCAGCACCAACAACTCCTGCCATCGCTGTGTAACCAACGAGCGCGATCGCTGTTACCGTAATCCCAGATACAAGGGCAGGGAGCGCTTCTGGAAGAAGCACTTTCCAAATGATTGTTGTCGTCGTCGCTCCCATCGCTTTTGCCGCTTCAATGACACCTTTATCAATTTCACGAAGCGCAATTTCAACCATGCGTGCATAAAACGGTGCAGCACCAATAATAAGCGCTGGTAGCGCAGCATTCGCTCCAAGAATCGTGCCGACAACGAGCTTTGTAAACGGAATGAGCAAAATAATTAAAATAATGAACGGGATGGAACGGAAAATATTGACGAACGATGCGATCACACCGTTAATCAAACGATTTTCCCATATGTTTCCCTTAGACGTTAGAAACAACAACAACCCAAGTAAAATACCGAGCACAAATGTTGCTACAACAGAAATAGCGGTCATATACAACGTTTCCATCGTTGCCGCCCATATTTTTTCCCAAACGACATTCGGAAATAGTTCATTGGACATTCGCCAACACCTCCACTTCAACTTCTTGCTGGCGAATAAAAGCGAGCGCTCGCTCAATTTCTTCATTCGCACCATCTAAGTGAATGAACAACACCCCGTATGAACCGTGATGCGTTTGTGAAATTTTCCCTTGTAAAATATTTATATTCAAATCGAATTGGCGAATAAGTTGTGTAATGAGCGGCTGCTCAGCCGCTTCGCCGACAAACGTAAGTTGAACGACTTTCCCGTTCGGATAACGTTCAAGAAGATGCAACATCGCTTCTTTTGTTTCCTCCGGCTCTGTGACTTGCTGAACAAATCGTTTCGTAATCGGTTGTTCTGGCTTACGGAACACGTGAAGCACTTCGCCCATTTCGACAATTTTTCCGTTTTCCATTACCGCTACACGATCACAAATTTTACGAATAACGTGCATTTCGTGTGTAATTAATACGATCGTTAAGCCGAGGCGTTTGTTAATATCAACAAGCAAATCTAAAATTGAATCGGTCGTTTGTGGATCAAGCGCCGACGTTGCTTCATCACATAATAACACTTTCGGGTTGTTCGCTAATGCGCGCGCAATGCCGACGCGCTGCTTTTGTCCTCCGCTCAGTTGTGACGGATACGCATGTTCTCTCCCTTGCAAACCGACAAGTTGAACGAGTTCATCGACGCGTTTCATTCGTTCTTCTTTCGGCACGCCTGCAATTTCTAACGGAAAAGCAATGTTTTCACGCACCGTTCGCGACCAAAGTAAATTAAAATGTTGGAAAATCATCCCGATTTGTTGGCGCGCTTGACGCAACTGCTTTCCGCTAATTTTCCCCATATCTTTTCCATCGACAATGACTTCACCACTTGTCGGCTTTTCTAGTCCATTTAACAATCGAATGAGGGAACTTTTCCCTGCCCCACTATAACCGATGATGCCGAAAATTTCTCCTTGTTCGATATGCAAGTTTACATGATCGACTGCCGTTACATTCCCACTTGCTGCTTTGTACACTTTTGTTACATTCGATAATGTGATCACGTTGCTGTCACCTTCCTTCCATGAAAAAAGCCTTTCTGCTCAAGAGAACAGAAAGGCGCGAATCGTCCATTCTGTCTCTTATCTCTCAAAGCAAACGCTTTGTGTGAATTGGCACCATTTCAGCAGCGCTGACGGTTGCCGGGTTTCATCGGGCACATCCCTCCACCTCTCTTGATAAGAGCTCTTTTAAACGCTTTATTCAGTTAACGTTTTAATGTATTCAAGAATGATGCTGAACTACGAATGTGAGTATATCATCGAAAGAAGGACGATGTCAATAAAAAATTTTTTGACTTCATTTTTTGACTTCAATATAAGAAATCATTATATTGCTAATGTCGGGCGACCGAGCAACAACCGCTTACGCGAAAGAGTAAAGGGCTGATCCAAAACACTAATACGTTTTCGATCAGCCCCTTCAGTCCAAAAAAATGAGGGTAAACTTTTCGATTGTATCTATATAGCTACAGGCTGAGTGAATACATTAATCACATTCTTCTTTTGTAATTCTAATCGTTACATAAACTTTATGAAATGAGTCATAGTAGTCGGCTTGTGCAACACTGGAAGTATACCATTTATCAACTAATTTCAAGTAAGAGTCGGTGTTTTCTAAAGAATAAATCCCCGTAATCGTAGAAGTCTTAGTTGTTAGATTTCGATCATAAGTAACTGTCATTGTGACCGTACCATACATACTCTGAACTGTTTTCGTCTTTTTATTTCCTCGAACGATAGTATCAAGTGGGGTAATTTTTGACTTTGAATTGCTTAAATTGGCTATTGAACTCCCTACTGTAGGAGTAACTGTAATTGTTACATTCCCCTCTTTATATACTTGCTTCTGGAGAGTACTAGCTTCAGTTGTAATTAACGATCCAAAAAAACCCTCTAATGACAGGGTAAAAGCAAATGCTAGGGTAGTAGCTAAAACCAAATTTTTAAATTTAATTTTCATTACTTTTTCTCCTCACATCGTATATTTACTCATAATGCTAGTTGAACATCAGTACCGTGGATTTTAGAGATCTTAATTCTTATTTAATTGATTACTCATCCGAGATATGCTATGTTAGCCTGTTTTAGATAAAAATCGGAAGTTCTTTATTTTAACTTATACATTGCTTATGCTCCTCCTAACTTCAAAAAATAGCTGATCAGCTATTTTCAATTTATCAAGAATAAAAAAAAAAAAAATCAGTATTTTCCGCCAATTTTTTGGCGAAAATCCGCCATTTTCTTCAAAATAAATGACAAAGTTTATTAAATGAAGTAGAATTTAGGAAAAGAGTAGAGAGGGAAATCGCATGACTATTCGTACATTGCTTGTTGATTCCGATCCTGTCTATTTGCTTGGTTTGGAAAAATTATTAGAAGAAGAGAGAGGAATAACTATTGTCGGTTCTATTTCTTGTATTGATTCACTAGAGACTCTCATACATATACATGTACCAGATGTCATTGTGATAAATATGCACATGCACATAATAAAAGTATTGGACTGGATAAAAAGTGCGAAGAAAACACACCCTATGATAAATGTCATTACGCTATGCAACTATCCACCATTCGCTCTATGTGCATATGAAGCAGGTGTATCCGTGATATTATCAAAAGAAAAAGTTTCTACTCATTTGGCACATGCGATTCGCCACAGCAATGAAGGAGAGAGACTTCTTTTACTTGACAGTGAAGCTACATGTCACATGACAAGTTGTTTGACAAAAATTGAAATAGATATATTACAAATGTTAGCAGACGATAAAACAAGTGTACAAATCAGCGAACATCTAAATATGAGTAAACGAACGTTTGAACGGCACCTTTCTTCTATTTTCGAAAAATTAGGGGTTTTGTCACGAACAGGAGCGGTTGCTCAAGCGCTACGATGGCAACTCATAAAATGAAAGGTGCTAGTCGAAAAATCTAACTAGCACCTTTCATCCCTACACCCGCGAATACATCGAACGTACACCTGTTGCCGCTTCGATCGCTTGTTCTAAGTCTTCGATTAAATCATCGACATTTTCAATACCGACCGATAAACGAATCATATCTTCCGTTACGCCGGATGCTTGTAAATCTTCTTCACTTAACTGTTGATGCGTCGTGCTTGCTGGATGGATAATTAAACTTTTCGCATCGCCGACATTCGCAACATGCGACCAAAGCTTGACGTTGTTAATCAATGTCGCTCCTGCTTCACGGCCACCTTGAATACCAAATACAACGACTGCTCCTGCTCCTTTTGGCATATATTTTTTTGCCAACTCTTTCGCTGGATGATTGTCATGTTCAGGGTACAACACCCAATTGACTGCAGGGTGGTTGTTTAAATAATCAACAATTTTTCTCGTATTGGCAATATGTTCTTTCATGCGGACGTGTAACGTTTCCAGTCCTAAATTAAACTGAAACGCGTTGAATGGGCTAATCGCCGGACCTAAGTCACGCAACAATTGCACGCGCGCTTTCACGATATACGCCGCCGCACCGATTTCTGCGTATACGAGATTATGGTAACTTGGATCTGGCGCCGTAAACGCTGGAAACTTCGGCGAATTCCAATCAAATTTTCCACCATCGACAATGATACCACCTAACGTCGTTCCGTTACCGAGCAACCATTTCGTTGCCGAATGAACGACGATATCTGCTCCATGCTCGATTGGTCGGCAAAGGTACGGAGTTGCAAACGTGTTGTCAATAATCAACGGAATGCCTGCTTCGTGAGCAATGTGGGCGACCGCTTCAATGTCTAACACGTGCAAGCTTGGATTGCCGATCGTCTCCGCGAAAATAGCTTTCGTTTTCGGCGTAATGGCAGCACGGAAATTTTCTGGATCAGATGGATCGACAAAATGGGTCGTAATGCCGTATTTCGGCAACGTATTTGCAAACAAATTGTACGTCCCTCCATACAGCGTAGAAGCAGACACAATATCATCCCCGGCTTGAGCGACGTTTAATATTGCCATCGTAATAGCAGCCATGCCGCTCGCAGCCGCTAAAGCACCAATGCCCCCTTCAAGTTGAGCGACACGCTCTTCAAACACCGTTACCGTCGGATTATGAATGCGCGTATAAATGTATCCTGCTTCTTTTAATGCAAATAAGTTTGCCGCATGCTCCGTATGATCAAACAAATACGCATTGGACTGATAAATTGGCACCGCACGCGCTTTCGTTACTGGATCGGTTTGCAATCCGCCATGAACAGCAATCGTTTCAAATTTCATCGTTTCTCCTCCTGCACGAATAATTGTTGAATATTTTGAATTTTAACACGATAAAAATAGCTCGTCAATGAACAAGGTCGTACGGTTTAGCAAGAAAAAAGATCGACTCTAACAATAAAATGTGACGAAACGATGCTGTGACGGATAATTCATTTAAGCGAAGCTGTTGTTGGAGTTTTAACGAACCTTTTAATAATGACATCATCGCTTGTGCTGAACCGCGTATCGTAATCATTCGCTCCGCATTTACCTCTTCAACACGACGAATGCCCTCTTTTGATATACACAATAATATTTGCTCATTTTCCCATTGCAATTGAATATATAAACAGTCACTCGGCAAAATCGGTGTTAACATGTTCATTCAACCGCCCCCCGTCCCATATTTCTCATATCCATTGTTTCCATATGAGGACGAGTAGTTCCTGCTATAAACGCTCGACAAATGTCTTTCTTCCTCGCCAATTTCCCAAGAAATATGTCGAAAGCTGGCTTATTCAGTCAGCTTTCGCAACGTTTCGTATAAGTATGGAACCGAATGAAAGGCGTATATTTTTTGTACAAGTTCGCCATGTTGAAAAATAAGTAAGCAAGGAACGCTTTCAATGCACCACTCAACCGCTTTGTCCGGCACATAGTTTAAATCTTGACGCTCAAATGTAACGGTTGGCAATAACTGTTCAAGTACATCAACCATTCGACTTGCCACTTGACACGTGCCACATAATGGTGTGTACATATAGACAACTTTCACGACAATCACACAACTTTCTATAAATATTGTGCGTGTACATCAATGTTTGCACTTAATAATACAACCGCGATGTGATGCTTCGGAGCGGCTGCCACCTCACGATACATTTTATCAATATATAAATGCTCAGCATGAGGAAACTCTCGACGAAGTTGACGACGCAATTTTTCCCCTGCTTCATCGGAATCAACTAAAATGTACACATCTTTATCGTACAAAGCATCGATTAATTCATCAAGTTTGGTGGTGCTAAGCGTTCCGTTTGTACATATAATTTCAACAGGTTCACTAATGATACTTTCGATTTTTCGTTTATCTGAGCGCCCTTCGACAATAATCACTTTTTCTACTTCAACAATCGCCATCGTCATCACCTTGTACATTTATTTATGTATATTATATTCGTGATCGCACACTTTTTCCCCTTTTATCCCATAGAAAAGGACAGCGATGTCGCTGCCCTTAACACCAACCACCTTCTGTATCACAATCGACGTATTTTGCGTCTGGATTTTCAGTAACTGTCACGCTTTTCAATATGCGCCCATTTTGCTGTTCATATCCATGTTTCAACTTAAACGTATTCGATTCTCGGACGAATTGCCCAACACATTCATTGTCATAAAACAATTGAAAATCACCGTTTTCATTCAATTTGCCGATGACGTGTTGTGTAATATCCATTGTTGTTTGTTTTAGCAAAAAAGACACCCCTGTTGTATAGGGTGCCCTGCAAGTTCTTTTTTAGTCTTCGTTAATCATTTGTTCATATTGTTCCGCTGTTAACAAGTTGTCCACTTCACTTAGATCGCTCGGCTCAATGACGATCATCCATGCTTTATCATACGGTGATTCGTTTACATACTCTGGGTTGTCGTTCAACTCTTCATTCACAGCTACTACTTTTCCGCTAATTGGAGCGTATAATTCAGACACAGTTTTTACTGATTCCACGCTACCAAATGGTTCGTTCGCTGTGAGTTGTGCCCCGACTTCTGGCAATTCAACGAATACGATATCGCCGAGCTCTGACTGAGCAAAATGCGTAATCCCGATACGAACCGTACTTCCTTCGACACGCACCCATTCATGTTCTTGTGAATAACGTAGCTCTTTTGGAATGTTCATCGTTTTCCCTCCAACATATCATCTTCTTCTTCATCATACACGATTTTTCATATGATTTCACGATAATTTAAACATTTCGTGATATTTTTGTTCGTCAAATCCGACAATGACTTGTTCTCCGTTTGTGATGATTGGACGCTTCATTAACATCCCGTCTGATGACAACAATTGCAACATTTCTTCTTCTGTCATCGTCTTTAATTTGTCTTTTAACCCGAGTTCACGATACTTCATACCGCTCGTATTAAAAAATTTTTTTAAATCAAGCCCACTTTTTTCATATAGCGTCCGCAACTGCTCTTTTGATGGCGGCTGTTCAACGATATGTATAGCTTGTACCGAAATGTTGTTTTCATCTAACCATTTTTTTGCTTTGCGACATGTGCCGCATTTTGGATACCAATAAAATGTCACCATCTTCCCACCTCATCTATGATACGATAACAAAGCGAAAGTACCAGACGATGCGTCTGGTACTTCCATTATTACACAACATACCGTTCAGCTTCAATTAATGCTTGCGCTGCTTCGCGTTTTTTCGCAATGATGTTAATTGGCGTGTGACGCGTTAACTTGCGCAATGCCGACAACATCATGCGCAACATGTCACCATGTTCAACAGCAACGATCGTTTCTTTTGCATGTGCTTCAATTTCATTAAACGCTTCTTGGCAGAAAATTTGTGTGTACAATACTTTTTGTTTATTTTTCTCAACACCCGATTGCGCAATTGCTTTTTCCGTACGCAAAAGAGCTGATTCCATCGCATATACGTTGCTGACAATGTCTGCGATATTGACAAGCACTTCTTGTTCTTTTTCAAGTTTCGGACCGAATTTTTGAGCAGCTAATCCTGCGATCATTAAAGCGATTTTTTTCGCATTACGAACAAGATATTTTTCTTGTTCAAGCACGCCATCGCCAACCTCTTCAGGCATGAGCATCATGAGCTCTTCTTGTAATTGTTGTGCTTTTTGTAAAAGAGGTAACTCGCCTTTCATCGCCTTGCGCAAATACATGCCTGGTACAAGAAGGCGGTTAATTTCGTTCGTTCCTTCAAAAATGCGGTTAATACGTGAATCGCGATACATGCGCTCAATTTCGTATTCTTGCATGAATCCGTATCCGCCGTGAATTTGTACCCCTTCATCAACGATATAGTCTAACATTTCCGTAGCAAATACTTTATTCAATGAACATTCAATGGCATATTCCGCAATCGCTTTTGCTGTTTCTTTTCCGTCTTTTGCTTGCTCATCCGTTAGCTGTCCCATGCGCGCTTCAAACAACCCGACTGTACGGTAAACGGAGCTTTCTGCCGCATACAATTTCGATGCCATCGTCGCCAATTTTTCTTGTGTTAATGAAAACTTTGAAATCGGTGTTTTAAATTGTTGCCGTTGATTTGCGTATTGAATTGTCACCTCAAGGGCACGTTTTGCTCCCCCAACGGCACCGACACCAAGCTTATAACGGCCGATGTTTAAAATGTTAAAGGCGATGATGTGGCCTTTGCCGATTTCACCAAGCACGTTTTCTTTCGGAACGAGCGCATCTTGTAAAATTAATGTGCGTGTCGATGAGCTTTTAATGCCCATTTTCTTTTCTTCTGCTCCTGTCGACACTCCTGGGAAGTCGCGCTCAACGATAAATGCTGTGAAATGCTCACCATCGACTTTCGCGTAGACGACGAATACATCAGCAAACCCAGCGTTCGTAATCCATTGTTTTTCCCCATTTAAAATGTAATGCGTACCTTCCGCATTCAGTTTTGCTGTCGTTTTCGCACCGAGTGCATCCGAACCAGAGCCTGGTTCTGTTAACGCATAAGCAGCAATTTTCTCACCTGTCGCAAGCGCTGGTAAATATTTTTGCTTTTGCTCTTCTGTTCCGAACAAGACGATTGGAAGCGAACCGATTCCAACGTGCGCGCCGTGTGAAATCGAGAAGCCGCCTGCGCGCGCCATTTTTTCAGCAATTAATGCCGAGCTAATTTTATCTAAACTTAATCCGCCGTATTCTTCCGGCACATCTGCGCCAAGCAATCCGAGTTCACCTGCTTGCTTTAAAAGAGCTACCGAGCGATCAAACTCATGGTTTTCTAGATGTTCTAGTTGCGGCAACACTTCATTAACGACAAATTCTTCTGTCGTTTTTGCAATCATTTTTTGTTCGTCTGTAAAATCTTCTGGTGTAAACACTTGAGTTGGTGACACATCTTCAATTAAAAAGCTACCACCTTGTGCAATTTGTAATGCTTTTTCCATCGTTTTCTCCCCCTCTTATAATAATTCAAATACGCCAGCAGCACCCATACCGCCGCCAATGCACATCGTGACAATACCAAATTGTTCGTTGCGACGACGCATTTCATGTAAAAGCGTCAACGTTAACTTCGCTCCTGTACAACCGAGCGGGTGACCGAGGGCAATAGCCCCTCCGTTTACGTTTACCTTTTCTTCATCCAATCCAAGTTCGCGAATGACTTGAATGGCCTGTGATGCGAACGCCTCGTTTAGTTCAATTAAGCCGATATCAGAAAGCTCAAGCCCTGCAAGCTCAAGTGCTTTTGGAATGGCTGCAATTGGACCGATACCCATCACTTCAGGTGGAACACCTGCCACAGCAAACGAGCGGAATTTACCAAGCGGTTGTAAACCGAGCGCTTTCGCCTTTTCATGATCCATCACCATCACTGCTGCTGCTCCATCGCTCGTTTGCGATGCATTTCCCGCTGTTACTGTTCCGTTGACGGAAAAAGCCGGACGTAACTTCGCGAGCGTTTCCATGTTTGTATCTGGGCGAACCCCTTCATCTTGACTAAACGTGACCTTTTTTTCTACTAATTTATTATTTTCGATGTGACGGACAGTCACTTCGACCGGCACAATTTCGTCGACAAATTTTCCTTCTGCGATCGCTTTTGCTGCTCTTTGATGACTGCGAACAGCAAACGCATCTTGCTCTTCACGCGTCACTCCGTATTTCATTGCTACTTGCTCGGCTGTATGCCCCATCGACATATAATATTCTGGCGCGCTTTCTGCGAGCTTCACATTTGGGCGCACAACATGCCCCATCATCGGAACCATGCTCATCGACTCCACGCCACCAGCAATAATCGTATCTGCATGCCCAAGCATAATTCGCTCTGCCGCATAAGCGATCGCTTGCAAGCCCGATGAACAATAACGGTTAATTGTAATTGCTGGCACCGTATACGGTAACCCAGCAAGCGCACCAATGTTGCGCGCAATATTTAACCCTTGTTCTGCCTCTGGCATGGCACAACCGATGATGAGATCATCAATGTTTCCTTCATAATTTCCTGCTCGTTTCAACGTTTCTTTAACAACGATCGCCCCTAAATCATCTGGGCGGACGTTCGCTAACGTCCCTTTTTTCGCTTTGCCGACAGGCGTGCGCGCCCCGGCAACGATGACCGCTTCTTTCACGTCAATCCCCCCTTAGTTTCTTAACGGCTTTCCTTTGAGAAGCATATGTTGCATGCGCGCTTGCGTTTTCGGCTCACCGACAAGACTTAAAAATGCTTCGCGCTCTAAATCAAGCAAATATTGTTCGTCCACTTCTGTTCCGTACGGCACACTTCCACCAGCGATGACGTATGCAAGCTTTTTCGCAATTTTTAAATCATGCTCCGAAATATAGCCTGAATGATACATGCCTTGAGCGCCAAGCAACAACGTTGCATAACCTGTTTCTCCGACAACCGGAATTTTTTTGCGCACCGGCGGTTTGTATCCGCTCTCATATAGCGCTAACACCGCTTGTTTTGCATCATAAATGAGATGATCGCTGTTGATGGAAATACCGTCTTGTGCATTTAAGAAATTCAATTCGCGCGCTTCTGCTGCCGATGTCGACACTTTCGCCATCGCAATCGTTTCAAACACTTTATTTGCAACCTTTTGTAAATCAAATTCCACACCGTTTGGCATGCCACTTAAATGTTTCATGTATAGCTCTTTATTTCCACCGCCGCCCGGAATGAGACCGACGCCGACTTCAACGAGCCCCATGTACGTTTCTGCGGCTGCTTGAATGCGTGAAGTTGGCAAGCAAATTTCTGTTCCACCGCCAAGCGTCATTGCAAACGGTGCGGCGACGACCGGTTTTGAGCTATATTTTATATTCATCATCGCTTGTTGGAATTGACGAACGACCATTTCAATTTCAAAATAGTTATCGTCTTGCGCCTCCATTAAGATCATCGCAAGGTTCGCACCGACGCAGAAGTTTTTCCCTTGATTTCCGATGACAAGCCCTTTATAGTTCCGATCGACTTCTTCTAACGCATAGTTAATCATTTGGATAATGTCCAAACCAATGGCGTTGTTTGGAGAATGAAATTCAAGTAATGCCACATCATCGCCAAGGTCAATTAAGCTTGCGCCGCTATTTTTCTTAATAACCCCTTTTTGCTCTTTTAAGCGCTGAATGTGAATGACTTTTTCGTTCTCTTCAACCGGCTTGTATTGCCCGCGATCGTAATACGATACATAACCATGCTCACGCTTATAAAATGTTTCGTGTCCGCTTGCTAGCATATCTTCGACCCACGATGGTACTTGGCGACCTTCCGCCTTCATTTTTTCAATAGACTGTTTTACGCCAATTGCATCCCACGTTTCAAAAGGCCCAAGCTCCCAACCGAAGCCCCATTTCATCGCTCGGTCAATCGCTACGATGTCATCTGCGATTTCTCCAAGTAGCTCGGCAGAATATAATAACGTTGGACTTAAAATGTTCCAAAGTAATTGCCCTGCCCGGTCATTCGCATATACAAGCGCTTTCAATTTATTCGCTGTTCCTTTTGCTTGTTTGCTCATTTCGACGGACGGTGCCTTTAATTTTTTCGTCGGTTCATACTCAAGCGTTTCGTAATTTAATTCAAAAATGTCTTTTCCTTTTTTATAGAAAAATCCTTGACCTGATTTGCTACCAAGCCATCCTTTTTCCACCATCGTTTTCATAAAGGATGGAACAGCAAATACTTCTTTTTCTTCACCTTCTACTTTTTCAAACACGTTGTTGGCAACGTGAATAAACGTATCTAAACCAACGACATCAAGCGTGCGGAACGTCGCACTTTTCGGACGGCCGATTAATGGACCTGTTACAGAGTCAACTTCACCAACGCTATAACCGCCTTTCATCATTTCACGTACCGTCACAAGCAAGCCGTACGTACCGATCCGATTGGCGATAAAGTTTGGCGTATCTTTCGCAAGAACGACCCCTTTACCGAGCACGTTTTCACCAAATTGTTTCATAAACGCCACAACTGCCGGATCAGTATGTTTTGTCGGAATGACTTCTAATAATTTTAAATAGCGCGGTGGATTAAAAAAGTGCGTGCCTAAAAAGTGCTTTTTAAAATCTTCCGATCGTCCTTCTGCCATCGCTTCGATGGAAATGCCTGACGTGTTTGAGCTGACGATACTTCCTTGTTTTCTGACTTCATCCACTTTTTCAAACACACTTTTTTTCACATCAAGCCGTTCAACAACGACTTCAATGATCCAATCGCATTCTGCTAAGCGATGAAAGTCGTCTTCCAAGTTACCGACTTCGATCAATGCTAAATTGGCTTTTGACATAAGCGGTGCTGGCTTTTGTTTCAACAAACGCTCTACCGCTTGATTGACGATGCGATTACGTACTTGTTTATGTTCAAGTGTCCATCCTTTTGCTTGTTCTTCGGCTGTCAACTCTTTCGGTACAATGTCTAACAACAATGTCGGAATGCCGACGTTCGCTAAATGTGCCGCAATTCCCGATCCCATGACACCAGAACCGAGAACAGCTGCTTTTTTAATGCGCATGCTCCTTCCCCCTTATCCGAATTGAATGAATGGTCATTCATTTTTCTTTATCTTAAATATAAATTATATTTCAAATTTTCGCAACAAATAAATGTAGTGAATTTTGTCAACGATTCAGGAAATGATACAAAAGGAGGTGAGTTTACGATGAAAATGAAAAAACACCCGTCTAAAGCAGGTGTAAGTGCTGCGAGTGTGAAAGGAAATGCTGGTCCGACGGTAGAACGTGATGGAGGCGGAAAGAAAACGAGCCAAAACCAACAATATGGAAAAGAAAATATGGGAAATGAATAAAGGTGGGGGATGCCCACCTTTATTTTTTGAATATGCCTTTTAACACAAACGCCACATTGGCTGGACGTTCCGCTAGACGACGCATAAAATAGCCATACCAATCCGTTCCGTATGGAACATAGACGCGCATCGTATAGCCTTCGCGCACTAATTGTTCTTGTCGTTCTGGACGAATGCCGTATAACATTTGGAACTCAAATTGATTGTTTGGAATATTGTGCTCTTTTACCAATTGTTTCGTATATTCGATAATCGCATCATCGTGCGTAGCAACAGCTGTATAGTTACCATTTAACAAATGCATTTTAATTATTTTTTTAAAGTTTTCATCTACATCTTTTTTGTCTGGAAAAGCGACTTCCGGCGACTCTTTATACGCACCTTTCACAAGGCGCAAGTTCGGATGATATGCATTTAAATCTTCAATATCTTTTTCTGTCCGATACAAATATGCTTGTAGTACCGTCCCGACATTGTCATACTCTTTTTTCAACTGTTTAAAAATATCAATCGTTTTTTGACAACGAGAATAATCTTCCATATCAATCGTAACAAATACGCCATGTATTTTTGCTTCATCTAAAATACGGCGCATATTTTTCATCACAAGTTCATCGGAAATGTCTAGTCCCATCGATGTCATTTTTAGTGATAGTTGAGAATTTAATTGATTGGCGCCAATCGCACGAATCGCCTCAATCGAATGGTTCGCCATTTCGTTCGCTTCTTGCTCGTTATCAACAAATTCGCCTAAATAATCGATCGTGACCGCTAGTCCTTTACGATTAAGTTCTTTAATGACTTCCACTGCCCGTTCAATTGTTTCTCCCGCTACAAAACGCGACGCACCGAAACGAAGACCGTACCGTTTCGCCAATTTTGTTAACGTTTTATTTTTTGACAAAAATAAGAAAAAGTCGCGCATCAATTGCTCCATCGTTGATTACCCCCTTTGCAAGCGCATCCACCCGTATTGTAACACGTTTTCAGTAGCTTGAATATGTTTTTGTCGAATAATCATATTTTTTGTCTACATACGTATAACTATACAGCACGTGGGTAATATACAGTCGAACATGATTTTATATGGAGGGATGATCATGCAACAGCAAATAAACATGCATCAACATGGAATGATGGCTCAACCGCCTGAAATGATTTCAACAAAAGACGCTCTTTATTTAACGGATGCGCTCTCATGGAATTTGCTTGCGATGAAAAAAGCACATTTTTTCGCTTCACAATGTCAAGATCAAGAAATTAAACAAGCGATTGAACGTGTCGGACAAATGCACCAGCGCCATTATCAACAGCTTTTACATCAATTGCAACCATCTGCCCACGTGCAATAAAGGAGGACATGACATGAAGGTGCAAAATCCTGAAACACAAATTCCAAAAACGCCACAAATGAACGATCGCGATTTTATTAATGATATGTTATCGACTGAAAAATATATGACAGACAGTTATTGTACGTTTTTAAACGAAGCAAGTCATCAACATTTGTATGACGAAATTTTGCATATGTTTACCGAAACACAAAACTGTCAACGTGAATTGTACAACTTAATGTTCAAAAAAGGGTGGTATGCGCTTGAACAAGCGAACCAACAAAAACTGCAACAATCGTATCAGCAATTTCAAGGATATGCGAGCCAATTTCCATACAACAATATGATGCAATGAGAAAAGCCGGCTGCTTATGCAGTCGGTTTTTTTGTATAATGAGGAAAAATGCTATTGAAATGGGGGAGGTTCATATGTTCCAACGAAAACAAACTTACGAGCTCGTTCCAGGGGATATTCTTCTACATCCTTTATATCGTCCCGACGGATTATTATTCGTACAAAAACATAAAAAGTTAAGCGAATCGGTTATTCAACATATAAAAAAACACTATCCTCACTATTTTCCATTTCTCGTCGTTTCATCTGAGCCACAGCTGAACGAATTTATGCTTGCTGGCGAACATTCGAGTCGCGCTTTTGTAGAAGCGATGAAACAACTTATTGACGTACATAAACAATTTATTCAAGTTCCAATTACGGCAGCGATGTATGATATAGAGATAGCAGAAGAAACAGATGTACAGCCGATCTTTTTATCCGAATTAAACATCTTCGCTCCTACATGGGGATTGATTGAAAACACATTAGATTCTACTCGTTTACTACGGCGAGCAAAAGGGATTGATGAACGGCTAAATCTTATCATTTCGAAAGATAAAGAAATTTTAAATTTATATGAAAAAATAAAACGATATCACGACGTACTAGCCATTCATAGCATTAACACGACATCTATCGCTTTAATGATCGGTTTAACTTTAGAACTACGTGACGAAGATTTAATCAATCTTTGTCTAGCGACGTTATTTGCAGATATCGGTTTTACAGAAGTCCCTAAAGAACAATTTGTTACTTACTTAAATAGTGAAAAAGCAAACAAAGAGTTAATTCAATTACATCTCAAACGTTCCATCGAGCTTATTTCAACATCAACATATTGCCGGCAGAAGGAAATCATTTACGGCATTCTTGATCATCATGAGCATTTTGATGGCGTCCATTCACCGAACAAAAAATCAGGAGAAGCGATTCATTTATACGGTCGCATCATCGCCATTGCACAATATTATGATGAACTTGTCGGCGGATATATTGGTGAAAAGAGTTACACATCATTCGAAGCTTTAGAAGCAGTATGGAACGAACGAGGGAAAAAATTAGACCCGCACATTTTGCGTATTTTTTTAGATAAAACAACTTTATATAAAGTTGGACAATTGATCCAAATCCGTCCGTACGAGTGGGCAACGATCATTGGATTTACAGACTACATTCATACTCCATTACGCCCTATCGTTCAAAAACATGATGGAACAGCGATTGATTTATCACGAAAACGATAAGTCGCCCAACCATTGGACAAACGCCTTGCATATCGTATAAATGTAATGATGAATTTTAGAGGAGGGATGGCTCAATGTATGGTCGCAGACCGTTTTTCGGCTTTTTCGGCGCCCCATTTTTCGGAGGATTTTTAGGTGGATTACTCGGTAGCGCATTAACGCCTTACCCATTTTACCCACCACGCCCATATTATTATCCACCGCGTCCGTATCCGTTTTATCCATATGGTGGCGGATGGTATTATTAAATAAAGCTAAGGAGCACTAGCTCCCTAGCTTTTTTCTATGCTTGAAAAGAAAGGGCAACTTCATATGAAAACATTTGGTTTCCAAGCACATAGTCAGGACGATCTTTAGACTTATGTTCATGCGCTTTACGAAATGCTTCACTTTTTGTCCAAGCCTCAAAACATTCTTTATTTTCCCACGTAGTGCATACACGTACTTCATCGTGATCTTCAAGCCCTTGTGTAATATGCAATTCTAAGCGAATAAACCCTGGTGATTGCTCAATACCTTTTCTTTCTTTAAATCGCTCAACTAACTGTGGAGCATATCCTTTTTTTACACGAATTGCATTTGTAACAACGTACATCTTTCATCTCTCCTTTTTTATTTTTTTGAAATGACAAAAGGATCAGCTGTGACTTTTTTCTGTGCATATTCAATTGCGTATACAACAGATTGTTCCTGATCCGTTTGTAAGATCATTGCCACTGTAATCGTAGCCATTGTTCGATCATCACTTAACGCAATCGTTAACGGCTGAACAACTTGCTCTTCTCCTTTATTAATCGCCATCGTGATCTTCATATCTGTAACGATTAAAGAAGACACTGGAATATCAAAATATAATGTAAGTGTGCCGTTTGTTGCTTCAACATAATCTAACTCGGCTACAGGGGGAGTAATTAAATCGTTATATACTTCTAATAAATTGTGATACTCATTTGTTAAATCTACCCGAAACGTATCCGATAGCTTTGATAACAATCCTTTCACTGCATCAAGCTCTTTTTTCGCTTCGGCAACCTTCCCGTCTTCGAGATATTCATTCGCTTTTAATAATTGCTCGTATACTTTCACATCATTTGCATATTTATCATAGAGCGCTTTACTTTTTGAAAATTCCTCTAAAAGCAGTTTCCGAACATTCGTTTCGAATACATGGTTATATACGCGAAGCTGACGACTTTGCACGTATACTTGCAGCTGTTTATGTGCTGCTTGCAACGCATCCATCTCTTCATCAACAATGGCTTGCTCCAAAGCCATTCTCATCTTTTTAGATCCTTCAAACACAATAGAAGCATTCAAATACGGAATGACTCGTTTAGCCATATACGCTTTATACGTACCGTCTAATTCACTCATATATTTTTTCTTCTCTTTCTCAGTGGACTTTTGAACAGCTTGTTTCGCTTGTACATATAACTGATGTGCCTTTTTATACTCAGCTAAAACGGTCGCATGTGACGGGATGCTCCCTTTTTTTTGAACATATGCTGTATACGTTGTATGGGCTTTTTTCATTTGCGTTTTCGCTTCGTTGACGACTGTTACTACATTCGTTTTCGCTTCTGAAACAATTGGTTGAAAAGAAAGAAGCAAACTAAAAAAGATAAAACCGATGACCGTCATATTTATAAATTGTTTCGTACTCATTGCCCCTCAAGTCTCCCTTCTTCACTTTTATCCACAATTACATGCGTAAAGCGTTCACCGTTTAAATTGACATCAAACGCTTGCCCAAAACCAACAACGTAACGTCCCTCCATCATCACAAAGGGAGCATAACTAATAAACGGCTCACCATGTTCATCTATTGTACTGATCATCATTGTTTTACATTGTTTCACAAACTGCACATATCTCTTCCAATGTTTTCTCACCTTTTCTACGTTAAGCATGACATGTGACACGTTTTTCGAATCGGAATAAAAAACGGCTTATCCCCTTCATAGCGAATATCTACGTCAATGCCAAATATATCTTGAAACATTTGCTTACAAATTACACATTGCGTGCGATCATCATATTGAATTTTTCCGTCTTTCATAACAATCATTCGATCGCTATATTGTGCAGCTTGATTAATGTCATGTAAAACCATGACGACTGTCATTCCTAATTGTTCATTTAACATTTGAATGAGCTCCATCACTTCCAACTGGTGCGAAATATCTAAATATGTTGTCGGTTCATCAAGCAATAGCACTTCAGGTCGTTGCGCCAGCGCCATCGCAACCCATGCACGCTGACGCTCTCCTCCGGACAAAGAATGTAAGAAGCGATATTCATACGATTGCAAGCTTGTCATTTCTAATGCCCAACGAATGACTTGTTCGTCTTCGCTGTTTAACGATTGAAACCAACCTTTATGAGGGTTTCTCCCAAATTCAACAAGCTCCCGAACCGTCATATCCAATTGATGATTGTTCGTTTGTGGCAACATCGCCATTTTTTTAGCGATCGCCTTACGACTTAACGTATGAATTTCACTTCCATCTAGTAAAACTGTGCCACCGATTGGCTTTAATACATAGGAAAGAAGGCGAAGAAGCGTCGATTTCCCGGAGCCATTCGGTCCAATCAAACTGACGATTTCTCCTTTTTGAATGTCAATGTGAACATTTTCGATTGAAAAATGATCGGAATGTTGATATGTGACTTGTTTAGCCGAAAGCACGCACATTCCCCCTTTTATGGAGAATATATAAAAAGAATGGACCACCTAAAAATGACAGTAATAAACCAACTGGTAGTTCAATGGGATCAAACCAACTGCGCGCAATTGTATCAGCAAACACGAGAAACGCCCCGCCGCCTAATGCTGATAACGGCAACACAAATCGATCATCACTTCCAACAATTAGTCGAATCATGTGTGGAACGACAAGACCAATGAAACCAATTAATCCAGAAACACTAACAGCAATACCTGTTAAAAATGTACTAATGACAATTAAAAGGAAACGAGAACGTTCAACATGATGCCCTAACAGTTTCGCCACCTCATCTCCTAAATGGAGAATGCGGATATGGCGAATAGCAAGGATCGACAAAATAAAGCCCGGGATGCTGTAAAACACAAGCAACTTCGCCTGCTCCATTGTCGCTCCTGAAATGACGCCTGCCATCCAAGGGAGAACAGCTTGCACGCGATCGCTGTACAGCAACATAATGGCGCTCATCGTTGCTCCAATAATCGCATTAATAGCCACCCCAACTAAAATAATTCTTGCAATTGATGAACCACCTTGCCACGCTAGAGCATAAATAAGCATCGCTGTGACAAATCCTCCAACAAACGCGACAAGGGGCAACAGCACGATATATTGTGGCAATACAATTGTAATAATCACAGCCATTAAAGCCGCTCCTGACGATACGCCAATAATACCGGGATCAGCGAGCGGATTTTTCATCACCCCTTGCATAATTGTTCCTGAAACAGCTAAACACATACCGACAATTAAACCAACGATCGTCCTCGGCAATCGTAGATCCCATACGATCGTATAAAACATGGAATCCTTTTCCCCTGTAAGCCCTTCCCAAACTTCATGCAACTGTAGCTTCACACTTCCTGTAATGACAGAATATAAACATACAAATACGATCGAGATGAGAAGGAAAACGAACGTCCATACCCTTCTTTTCGCATAAGGATGTTTTCTTTCTCGTATTTCGCTAAGAAGCGTTTCCATGATTTCATCCCTCATCTATGACTTTTTCATTTTCGCTCTCACTTTTAATAACTCTTTATTCATATGGTCTAATGCATCAGTAATTTTCACACCAGGGCTTGCTGCAAATAGTTCACTCGGTAAAAATACAACATTTTTATTTTTTACGGCATTTAAATTGCGCCATGAACTTGTTGACATTAATTTAATCATTGCTTTTTTTGTTTCTGCATGGTTTGCATGTGTAATCATGAAAATGACATCGGGATTGCTGGCGATAATACGTTCTGTACTTAAGTTGGCGTAACCCGGAAAATCTTTCAGTTGTGAGAAGCTTGCTGCAATATTTTCTCCACCCGCTTTTACTAATACATCACCAGAAAATGATGTTGGTAAAGCAACGAGGGAACTAGCGCCTGAACCGAATAAAATGACAGCACGTACCTTTGTCTTTGTTTTGCTATATTTTTTTACTTTGCTATCAATCTTTCCAACTAACACTTTCGCTTTTTGCGCTTTGTTAAACAACTTTCCTAATAATGTAATGGTTAATTTAATATCATTAACGGAACTACCAGAAGTGATAACGACTTTCAATCCCAATGATTCTGCTTTTTGAATATGTCCTAAAAAAGATGTACTTGCAATAACGACATCTGGTTGTAAACTAACGATTTTTTCAAAGTTTGGTTGATGAATGTTTCCTACCTGTGGTACTGATTGCAAGCTCGCATCAACAGGCGTCGCAGAGGTTGGTCTCCCAATCACTTGTACACCGAGCGCTTGAAGCGTATGTAAATCCCCAGGGCTTAATACGACGACACGTTGTGGTGTGCGATCAAACGTCACCGTTCGCCCTGCTAAATCTTTAATTGTTATGCGTGTTGATGCTTCAGCCGTTCCGCCTGTAAAGGTAAATAAACCGATAAGCAAACATAGCGACAACATATAAGAAAGCAACTTCCTCATTTTTTCTTCTCCTTTCTTTTTAATGATTATCATTATCATTTGCAAGTAATATGATAATGATATTGATAATCTTTGTCAATTATTTTTTGTATTTTAAAGGTATAAACGATAAAAACACACGTAATTTCTAAATCAAAAATAAAAAAACGACCGCGTATGCAGTCGCTTTTATCGTGACTAAATATTATGGAGACGGTGGAAGTAAAACTTCCCCCTACAAACCTTGATTTTTTCAAAGTTTATAGGCTTTCAATTTCCTTAGCGTGCAAAATTTATGCAAAATTATTTTTGGCCGCTGTTTCGTGCAAAAAGGCGGAGCGATCCGCCTTCTTCTCTACTCTGCTGCGTCCTGTATTTTTCTAGAACATCCCGAAAACTTACACACCACCATTGTTGACGAATGTCTCCTACCACATACACTTAGAAATGAGAGTTTTTCAAAAAACGAAGATGATTAAATTTTTCTCGTTTTATTTTCTGGAGTACCTATGGTCACTTGGCCATCATGGAAAAATTCGATTATATACTCTCCATTTGTACAAAGGATAAAGGTATCTGATCCCACAGCAACCACATCATCGATTGCATTTAGAACTTTTTCCAATTTTGTCTGAATGCCAGGACAATAAGAATAGTTCCATAATACTATCACATCTTTATCATTCATTCCCTTTTGTCGTACCCAGTCTGTGATTTCTGATAAATATGTTATTTCTTTTCTTTCAGATACTTTTTCCCAATCAATCCTTCCCCAAGGTAAAATAGGGAATAATGTACACAAATAATCAAAATATTTTTCAGTCTCCTCGTTCGATAAAATCCTCAAATGATCATCCCCAATTGCATGAACACACTCTTCAAATAGTGTCATTGTTCATCCCCCCTTATTTATTGAGATGCTTTAAAAGGGATTCGAATGTTTTTTCATCCCCTTTAAAAGGAACGCATACTTTTATCGCTTGACCTTTCCCATTTCTGTAATCTTCAACGTTAATATGTATCCCTTTCTCCGGATCATAATCTAGTCTCCACCTAACTTTCTCGTCCGCAGACATCCTACCAATCACTTTTCCATATCCTTTGCTAGTTTTCAATCTCCCTATTACAGGTTTAGAATTTGATCCTAAATCACCTACAATTTCCAATGCAATGTTTCTTGCTTGTTCAAATGTATCTACTTTTGGGAGTATCACCTCTTTTCCAACAGCTAAAATTTTAGAGTCTATCTTTACAGCAATTTTTTCTCCAACCTTAGACAATTTTATAGCACCATTTAACAGCTTACCAGTCGGAATAAAACTTAAAGCCGCAATAACTTTATCAATTGTATCAGCATTGGGATTCAATAAAGTTTTAATATCATCCCCAATAATAAAATCGAAACCTAATTTAGCAATTTCTTTTAAAGATTTTTCTACTTCTCCCCATGTAGAATCTTGAGAATGAACCTTGTTTTCCAATGCCTTATACTTATTTTCAATCACTGTCTTTTTATCATAGTAATTTTTTTGTTGCAATATATGCTCAATAGCGTTGTAAGTGATTTTACCGGCTATCCCATCAACTTCTAGTCCGTTTGCTTTTTGAAAACTTCTTACTGCTTCTGTTGTTTGTTTACCGTAAACACCATCAATTGTTCCAATGTTATATCCTAGTCGTTGAAGTTTAGTCTGCAAATCTTTCACCGCTTGTCCCCGGTTTCCTTCTCTAAGTGTCTGACCAGTCCAACGGTCATTGCTGTTCGATGAGTTTGATTGTGCTGTTGTTGTTTCTGTTCTAACATACCTTTGTAAAGCTTGATACGTTTGTTTTCCTGCAATTCCGTCCGCTGTAATTCCAACCTTCTTCTGAAATTCCTTCACAGCACTTTCTGTATTGCCTCCATAAACCCCATCGATTCCACCAGGATTAAATCCAGCCTTGTAAAGCCAAGATTGCAGCGTCTTCACATAATCACTCTTATCTCCTCTTTTTAGCGTTTGCCCACTCCATAAATCATTTGTGTAGTTAGAAGGATACGTGACTCTACCGACACCATCTACAGCGTACACCTTCAATCCTCCTCGTCATTTTTTGCTTATCATCATATCAAATAACAATCAAAAAAATGTCGAAACATGTCGCAATAAACAAAAAATCCCCTGCCAAGTAGCAGGGGGGTATTTCACACGCAACTTTTGCCCAACACGAATCAAGTCTGGATTTTTAATATTACTAAGCTTCACTAAATTTTGCACGGTTGTTCCATACTTCTTTGCAATTTTAGTTAGGGCATCACCCTTCTTCACAATGTAATGCTCAACTTTTTCTGTTTTAAAAGGCACTTTTAATACTTGTCCCTCCAGAATTAAAACAGCTTGTCGACTTTGTCGACAAGCTGAAACGACCGCATATGCAGTCGCTTTTATCGTGACTAAATATTATGGAGACGGTGGGAGTCGAACCCACGTCCAGAGATATCGCCACTTAAGCGTCTACGAGCGTAGTCGGTATATTTACGTTTCGCTGCATCTTCCGCCTACCGACAGGCATCCGAGCAACTAGTCTGATTGTTCTCTTCCCGCGTCCTCAGACGGCGGACTTGGGCGTAGCCCACTTGTTATGAACCCCTAGGCCGCCACATGGGCGATGGCGGTAGGAGCTAGCCGCATAAATTAAGCAGCTAAAGCGTAGTTTTCTTTGCCAGTTATCTTTAGGTGACGTTTTTACGAGGACGATCCCCTCGGCTCGCAGCTTAAGCTCGATCTACCCCTGTCGAATCCGTAACGTCCCCGTATAAGAGAAACGTACGAAGGAAGCTTAAGCTTTCGTAACTGGCTGACACGTCTTATTATATCACATTTCATCTGTTTTGCAATTGTAACATATTGGATTATTTCTGACGTTCGCGGAAAGCGCGTTCGACTTCGCGTTGGGCTTCTTTCTTTTTCATATCTTCTCGTTTGTCGTATTTTTTCTTTCCTTTTCCAACACCTAACAACAATTTCGCAAAACCGTCTTTTATATATAGCTTGAGCGGGACAAGTGTATAGCCTTGTTCTTTCGTATAACCGATCAACTTATTAATTTCGCGGCGATGAAGCAATAGTTTACGCGTCCGCAGCGGATCATGGTTATAACGGTTGCCTTGCTCGTACGGGCTAATATGCATATTATGCAAAAATACTTCCCCTTTTTCCACTTTCGCAAATGAATCTTTTAAGTTCACCTTGCCGGCGCGGATCGACTTAATTTCCGTTCCTTGCAACACAAGTCCTGCTTCGTACGTTTCTTCAATAAAATAATCGTGGTGCGCTTTTTTATTTTGCGCAATGAGTTTACCTTCCCCTTTTGGCATTTGTTTCCCTCCCTTCAGACAACGAATATTTTAACAAAAATGATAAGAAAGGAAAAGCCTCCGTTCTTGAGGCTTTTCTTATCGTTTTTTCTTTTTCTTCTTTTTCATGTTTGGGATGTCTTCATAAAACTTTTTACTTTTCTTCGTTTTTTTCGTCGGCCATTGTTCTTCTTTTTTCTTTTTCCGCTTTCCTTCAATGACGACTGGAGTAGCTTTCGGTCGTTTGTTTTTTCGCCCTTTCATGCCGACAATCTCAAAATCAACGATGCGTTCTTCTTTATTGACGTTAATGACACGCACCGTAATTTCGTCGCCGATGCGGTACACTTTCCCCGTCCGTTCACCAATCATTGCATAATGTTGCTCGTCGTAATGGTAGTAATCGTCTGTTAAATAGCTGACGTGCACAAGCCCTTCGACTGTGTTTGGCAGTTCGACAAACAGTCCAAAGTTTGTCACCGAGCTAATAATGCCGTCAAACTCCATGCCAATTTTATCTTCCATAAACTCTGTCTTTTTCAAGTCATCCGTTTCGCGTTCTGCTTCTACCGCGCGACGCTCCATATTTGATGTATGCTCCGCAATTTCAGGCAGCTTCTCCGCCCATTTTTGCTGCGTTTGTTCATCCATTTGCCCATGAATTAAATACGTGCGAATAAGGCGATGAACAATTAAGTCTGGGTAGCGGCGAATCGGTGATGTAAAGTGCGTATAAAACTCCGTTGATAGTCCATAGTGACCGAGACTTTCGGCGTCATAACGCGCTTGCTTCATCGATCGAAGCATGACGGTTGATACGACCATTTCTTCTGGCTCGCCACGTACTGCTTCCAACACTTCTTGCAAAGCACGCGGATGAATTTGATTGCCCGTTCCTTTGACGACATAACCGAAGTTTGTAATGAACTCTAAAAAGCGTTGCAATTTCTCTGGTTTCGGATCTTCATGCACGCGATAAATAAATGGGACATTCATCCAATGAAAATGTTCGGCAATTGTTTCGTTCGCTGCTAGCATAAATTCTTCAATTAGTCGTTCGGCAACGGAACGTTCACGCAAGATGACATCATAAGGCTTCCCATTTTCATCGACAAGCACTTTTGCTTCTTTAAAATCAAAATCAATTGCACCGCGTTTCATTCGTTTATTTCGTAAAATATCCGCTAATTGTGCCATTAACTCAAACATTGGCACAAGCGAAGCATATTTTTCTCGCAGTGCTTCGTCACGATCAACGAGAATGCGGTTTACATCAGAATATGTCATGCGTTCGGTTGTGCGAATGACGCTTTGGAAAATTTCATGGCTTACCACTTCTCCGCGATCGTTAATTTCCATTTCACACGATAACGTTAACCGATCGACTTTCGGATTGAGCGAGCAAATGCCGTTCGACAAACGATGCGGAATCATCGGAATGACGCGGTCAACTAAATAAACGCTCGTTCCGCGCTCATATGCTTCGCGGTCAATCGGCGACCCTTCTGTAACATAATGACTGACATCAGCAATATGAACACCGAGTTTATAGTTTCCGTTTTCTAATTTCGTTACAGTCACTGCATCGTCTAAATCTTTTGCGTCTTCCCCGTCAATAGTGACGATCACTTCATTGCGCAAATCACGCCGTCCTTGTAAATCTTCTTCCGAAATCGTATCTGGAATGCTGTTCGCATGTTCAAGGACGTCTTCTGGGAATTGAAGCGGCAATCCATGTTTATGAATGATCGATAAAATATCGACCCCCGGATCGTTTTTATGTCCTAAAATTTTAATAACTTCCCCTTCCGCACTAATGCGTCCTTCCGGATACGTCGTTAAGCGGACGACGACTTTATGCCCTTCGACAGCACCGTTTGCGGCATGTTTTGGAATAAAAATGTCGTTGACGATTTTTTTATCGTCTGGAATAACAAAGCCAAAGTTTTTGCTTTCTGTATACGTGCCGACGACTTCTGTAATGCCCCGCTCAATAATGCGGACGATCGTCCCTTCTTGACGCGCGCCTGTTGGCTGTCCGTTCACGCGCACAAGAACGGTGTCGCCATGCATCGCATTTTTCAATTCCGACGGTGGAATAAAAATGTCATCAAGCGTTGGATCTTCTGGGACGACAAACGCAAAACCTTTCGCATGACCTGTCACTTTGCCGCGAATTAAGTTCATTTTTTCAGGTAGCCCATAACGATTGCTTCTCGTCCGGACGATCAATCCTTCTTCTTCAAGCGCAACGAGCGCTTTCACAAGTTCTTTAAATTCGGCAGCGTCCGTAATATGAAACGCTTCTTCTAATTCTTGCACCGTAAGCGGTTTATACGCTTCATCACGCATAAACGATAATAATTTTTCCTTCATTTACTTCCTCCTTTCGAGGATTACCAATCTAATGATTCTAAAAATGCATAAATGTCTTCATGAAGCTGTTCTTTTTCTTTATCAAGCGTAATGACGTGTCCTGACTCCTCATACCATTTTATTTGTTTTACGGGAGACTCGACGCCGTTATAAATAATATTTGCACTATCTGGGTTAATCATGTCATCATGACGCGCTTGTACAACAAAAACAGGCGCATAAATGAAATCTAAATGATCGCGCACATCAGCAATGAGTTGTTGCAACGCTTTTAGCGTTTTCATCGGCGTTTTCGCAAACTCCGCCATTTCGCGCTCGATTTGCTCCTCGCTTTTTCCTTCTCGCTTTTTATATTCGCGAGCGTATGCTAAAACTCCTTCATACATCGTCTGTTCGCTTTTAATATACATCGGGGCACACATTGGTACGATGCCAACGACAGGAACAGTATAGCCAAGTTTTAACGAAAACACACCGCCAAGCGATAATCCAACAACAGCGATTTTTTCATGGGTTTGTTTTAAATATTCGTAAGCGTTTATCACATCTTGCCACCAATCTTCCGGGCCGGTATGAACGAGCTCCTCTGGCGGCACGCCATGTCCTTTATAAATTGGAGCGTGGCACGTATATCCTTTTGATTGTAAGAAACGACCAAGCATACGAACATCCGCCGAATTTCCAGTAAATCCATGCAATAATAAAACAGCACGTTCACCAGCTTCAAACGTAAACGGTTGTGGGGGAATCATCTTCATCATTCATGTCTCCTTTCTCTCCAACAGAAAAGGCAGCCCTTTTCGAATGGACCGCCCTTTCCCCATATTTTACAATTGGAAATACGTCACCGCAATCGCTAATACGAAAAATAATACAGCTAAAACAACGGTAATTCGATGCAGTACAGCATCAATACCGCGCGCTTTCTGTTTGCCAAACAATTGTTCAGCACCGCCTGTAATCGCGCCCGATAAGCCGGCACTCCGACCCGATTGCAATAACACCACGACAATCATCCCAAGCGATACAATCACTAACAACGTAACAAGCAACGCATGCATGTCCAACACCTCCACCCACGCACATCAATCACAATAGTTTTATTTTAACATAATATCATCCATTTGTACAACGTACGAAAAGTAGTGACCGTGAGAAACACTCATTTGCCTAGTTGACATTTTATTTCGTGTTCTAGTTCCTCAATCTCCAACCTCCATTTATCACGTGTACTGTACAGTACTTCACATATAAAACTTGAAAAAGAGCTTTTATTTTCGGATATCTCCTGTTCTAATTTTATTAAATCTCGTTTTAGTCTTTTAACTGCTTCTTTTTTCTCTTCGATTGATAAGTATTCATAAATTTTCCTCATCGTTATCTCCCCATATCAGCTTTGATAAAATATAAAATTAAAACCCGTGGTGCTAGTTGAGCGCTAGCGCTCAACTAGCACCACGGGTTAAACCTTAGTATGATTTAACGACTTCTAAAAGTAATCCCCGAACCCTTTCATGAACTTTTAATTCTTCAGAAAAATGGGGAAATTTTTCTAAATGTTTCCTTAAAGGTTCGTAATAAGGATACAAAGCAAAAAAATCTTTATACAACAATTTTCTTTGATACCTAGGTATCTTTTTATGAGCAAGGACATAACTTAAACTTCCACTTATTAATGAACAAAAGCTGTCAAAGTCCCCTGTCAAACAGTATTTATCATTATCTTTAAGAATGGTATTTTCAATTCTTTCTATATCTTCTGAGGGAAAATCATTGTTTAATAATATACTCATTTTTTCAAGCTCTAATATTACATCGTGATTAACCTTCATAAATTGTTCACCTCTTTCTCTCTTTAACTATGTTAAAAATGATAATATTCATTTCTACTATTTCTTGAGTTTCCAACCGTTATGCCAAAATGTCACTATTTTCCCTCTTTTGGTATAATAACCTCCAACCTTTCCTTTCTTAATCCTATATCCTTTTTTGCCTGTAGATAGTGTCACTTCTTCTCGCAAATGTTTATTTAAACGATAGAATGCTCTCGCTAGTTTTGTGTATCTTTCTGGACTATAGGAGCGTCCTTTTCTAATCACATGTTTGTTATGATGATATGCTAGCGATTCTATACTATTTTTAAAGGTACCTTTCCAATACCGTGCGGGACCCTTTGCTACTTGTGCTGCTCGAAATGCTTTAAATGCAGCTCCTCCAACAAGCCCCACACCTACCGCAATCGCCGCAGCCTTCCAACCACCTCTTTTAAAAGCCTTATACCCATCATACGCCGCAAACCCTGCATTAATTAACAACCAAGGAAGGTTCCCATCCGGATCGACCAACATCACCGGACTATTGTTCGCATACGCATACCCATTCTGCGTGAGGATATCGTCCGCATCCCCTGGGTCTGGATCCAAAGAAAGGAACACACCTTGTTCTGGGCGGTAGTACCGGGCAATCAGGTAATAGAGACCCGTTTCGTTGTCATATTGGTATCCTGCGTATCGATATGGGTTTTCGTCCTCTAAGTCGCCAGATTGGGAAAGAATGTTCCCCCATGCATCGTATTGATAACGGGCAACGATATTCCCTTGTTCATCCGTCAGGGCGATGACATCCCCATGCGCGTTATAGTGGTAAAAATACGTCGCATTGCCTTTTTTCATGGCAAGGAGTTGTCCGTTTTCTCCGTATATATACGATCTTACCACATTTCCGCTTGCATCGGTTTCATACAGGACGTTTAAGCTCTCGCCTTGGTAATGGTAGTTCGTAATGACGCCATTCACATTCTTTTGGATGCGCCGGCCGTCTTCATCATATTGGTACGTCACAAACGGCGTGCTTTCGCCTTTTCTTGTGATGGAGACGAGCTGGTCGGCTGCGTTCCATTCATATTGATACTGGCCGTCTTCCAATC
>NZ_JBPODS010000014.1:0-72355 GCF_051200995.1 Anoxybacillus eryuanensis
AATCGGAGAAAATTCGCAAACATTTTGCACGGTATTTCCGATTTTCATCCAAAATAATTTGAAAAAGTAGTTCTGAAATAGTGTGCTAATTTACACCATTATCTCTCCCCCTTGTCCTCTTTCCTTACTCATTTTAACATTACAAAAATATTCAGAAAAGAAAAAAACCTATACCTAATTATGGCATAGGTTTTCGATACTTTACTTCACAACGGTAAATCGGGTTCCCTTTTTCTGAAAATTTTTGTTCATATTCTGTCATGACATTTCCTTCAAAATTACTTCGATGAAGATCAAGGCTGACATATTGAAGAATTAAACCATATTGCGAGAAGCTGACCAGAGAATATTCAAACAATCCACGGTTATCCGTTTTAAAATGAATTTCTCCCTCATCAACTAAAATGTTTTCGTATAGCTCTAAAAACGAGCGATACGTTAGGCGACGTTTTTCATGTCGCTTTTTTGGCCACGGATCAGAGAAGTTCAAATAAATACGTTCAACCTCTCCTTTAGCAAAAATATTTGTTAAATCTTTTGCATTAACATTTAATAAGCGCAAATTTGGTAAATCATTTTCAATTAACTTGTCAAGCGCACATACGATGACGCTCTCATACAATTCAATTCCGATGTAGTTAATATTCGGGTTCGTTTTTGCCATTTCCGTAATAAAGCGACCTTTGCCTGTACCAATTTCGATATGGATCGGATGATCGTTTGAAAACAATTCACGCCAGCGCCCTTTGTATTGTTCGGGTTGCTGGATAATGTATTGTGGATATGCTGCAATTTTTTCTTTCGCCCAAGGCTTATTTCTTAAACGCACGTCTCATCCTCCGTTTCTTTGCATATAAAAAGATAAAAATGGCCATATTAATAAGCGAATAGGGGGATGAACATGGCCATTAATCATGAGCATCAATTAACTGTATTAAAAGATATTTTATCGGAACATCAACTCGATCGTTTAGGAACGGTAGCAGAATGTGAACAAATTGAGCGACTCGCCAAATCGTTGATGGCGAACGATGCTGTCCATTCTGAACTGAAGCAAACATTGTCTCATATTTACACGTACAGTCAAAACGGCAAAAATTCAGCCGATCTTTCTTCACATATCAATCAACACGAACAGCAACTAGCTGATTGGATGGATCAGTTAACGTAGTACATGTTCAAGGAAATGCAACAGTCGTTGCATTTCCTTTTCATTATTTCGGTCTTTATGCCATGCAAGCAACCCAATCGTCTGGGCAACAGTATACCATTTCATACGTAACTGCAGTTGTTCATCGAACTCCATACCATATTCCTCCAACCAACTCACCCACTGTTCTCTTGGAATGTAAGCATATAATAACATTCCGATATCAATCGCAGGATCCGCGATCATTGCGCTATCCCAGTCAATTAAATATAGTTGATTATCTTCTGTTAACAGCCAATTATTATGATTCATATCACAATGGCAAACGACATAATCCGTACAATACACATCATCTACGTGTCGCTCTAAAAATGCAAATGCGTCCCGAACAGTCGCGTGCGCATTTAACTCAACATGTTCATTCTTCTTGACTTCCTCTAGCAAACGATGAGGTACCAAAGGCTTTTTGCCGAGACGCTCCATCATCCCCAGCAACTCTTTCGAGCGATGAATTTTCCGAAGTAATTGGGCAACTTGTTTGCTAGTCATATCATGCGGCTTTAATTCACGCGCTTGCAAAAATTGTTGAGCGGTAATGACATCTCCATTTTCCATTCGTTTCGTCCATACTAATTTTGGAACGATTCCTTCTGCCGATAAAACAGCTAAAAATGGAGAAGAGTTGCGTTTCAAAAACAACTTCTTCCCATCGTGCTCCGCAATATATGCATCCCCTGTCGCACCACCTGCCGGGGAAATTTCCCACTCCTTACCTAGTAACTGTTCCAAGTGAGCTCACCTTTCGACTTAGTCAAAATAAAAATTGCAATTGTCATCTTACTAGATTTTATCTTTCTCATCGTTTCCCCGTCAACATTCAATTAATACCCACGTGCCAATTCCATTTATTTCAATGTACCATTCACTTATTTTTCCTATATCTTCTCCATTCGAGCTAAATATAATTTCCCATTTTCCTTCAAAAAGAGGCAATGTCGTTTTTTTCTCCTCATTATGATGAACAACAACAATTTGCTCCCATGAACCATATGCACCAACGTCAACTAGTTGATAAGCAATAACAGATGGATGTGTATCATAAAATTTTATGTGACGCCGAACTTGATCGGCAGTAAAAAAACGAAACGCGCCATGTTTTTTACGAAGCGCAATGAGGGCCATTATCTCTCGAATATCTTCTTCCCATTCACTTTTCCGCTCCCAATCGATTCGATTCACTTCATCAGGAGCGTTATAGCTATTTTCAATTCCTTGTTTTGTTCGATAAAACTCTTGACCGCTGTGCAAAAAAGGGATACCTTGCGATAATAAAACGATAGCTGTAGCTAGCTTCTGACGTTTGCGACGAATATATTCACTCTCATGCGAATTCGCAATCATCATTTTATCCCATAATGTATGATTATCGTGACATTCGACGTAATTGACACTTTGCCTTGGCGAAAAAAATAGATGAATGCTTCCCAGAATAACTTCCATTACTGCTTCTTTATATGAGCAATCCCCTAACGCAAATCCTCGATCGTATACTTGGAATGTGCTACCTTTAACATAGTCACGAAATCGATCATTAAAGTAAGCGATGCGTGGCGTATGTTTTGCGTTCGCAATCGTTGTCTTTTTTTCTTGAGGTAACGGAGTAGCTAACTCCCAACCTTCACCAAGAACAAGAACGGTCGGATCAATTGCATCGATGGCACGACGAACGTCATTCATTGTATCGATATCTAAAATGCCCATTAAATCGAAACGAAATCCATCGACGCCGTATTCACTTAGCCAATATGTCACTGAATCAATGATAAATTTTCGTACCATTTTTCTCTCAGATGCTAAATCATTTCCGACCCCTGTTCCGTTTGACGGATAACCGTTTGATTCATATCGAAAATAATAGCCCGGGACGAGATGTTCAAACGATGATGTTTCACGAATATATACATGATTATATACAACGTCTAAAATGACGCGAATACCTTCTTGCTGAAATGCTCGAATTGCCTGTTTTAGCTCCATGATACGCACATATGGATCAATCGGATCAGTTGCATAACTTCCTTCTGGAGCATTGTAATGTACCGTATTGTATCCCCAGTTGTATTCAAGTGGCTCGAGCTCATTAACTCCCTCAAAATCTTGTACTGGCATGAGTTGAACATGCGTAACACCGAGCTGTTTAATATAAGAAAGACCTGTTAGTGTTTTATTAGGACCTATTGTTCCCCGTTCCGTTAAACCCATGTACTTCCCTTTTTGTTTTACTCCACTTCTTGGATGAATCGTAAAATCGCGCACATGCATTTCATAAATGATCGCATCTGTCATGGAAATAAACGGAGGCATGTCTGGCTTTGGCATGTTTGTCTTTGTCAGATCAACAACAACACCATATGCGCCGTTCACCGAAACGGCTTTCGCATAAGGATCAACGGCTTCACGCCAAACAAAATTGATGTATGTCTTATACGTATACAAAAAATGCTCCATATCTTCATACAATGTATATGTCCATATCCCTTTTTGTTCTCGCACCATTACATAAGTCGTTTCTTCTTTCGTCTTTGGATGAATAAGCTTTAATAACACCGTTGTTGCCGTCGGAGCCCACACTTTAAACGTCGTTTTTTCCGGTTTGTATGTTGCACCGAGATCATTTCCGTCATATGCATATAAATCGTCAAACGCTTTTGTTCGCATCACTGCTCCTACTTGTAAAGGGGCTTGCCATCCTTCTTCCGTATAAACGACATATCGTTTCCCTAATGGAACAATAAAAGGGACGGAACACTCATATTTTGTAAATGGTTGCTGTTTCTCGCTTGAACGAACTGTTAAACGGTATGCCGTTTGTTCCTCATCGCATAAAAAAAATATTGGTGCGCGTTCGTGAACAACATCGTTCGGTAGCAAAATGGTAATTAACGTCAACTCATCTAAATAGGCTTCAAACGGGTGTTGTTTTGTCATCATTATCGGTCACCAACTTCCACTTTTGAAGTGAATCATTTTTGTTGTAAAATAGAGCGAGATAAGGGAGGGAGAAATGATGCATTCATGCATCTCATGTAGCGTTCCATTTCCAATTTTACAATCTGGCTACTTACTTATTATGCAGGAAGAGCAAAAAAAGTATTTATGTTATTCGTATGATTCATTGCAACAATTAGCGACATATTTAGAAACAATCGATCCGAAAGAAAAATCATTAGTTGCGTTATGCAAGAATCCCGATTCACCAGGGGCGTTCGTTCCAATTCATGAGTTAAGCATTCGAATTAAGCATGAAGATGTTGTCCAATGCATAACAAACGGACCGCTCACAAGTTATTTACAACCGATTATTCATACAAAAACAGGAGACGTTTTCGGCTATGAGTGTTTACTGCGCTCACAACGCTTTTCGCCTAAACAGCTTTTTTCTGTCGCACAACAAACAGGTTTGCATACATTTTTAGATCGACGAGCACGCGAAGAAGCGATTCGAGCACGTACAAAAATAAAAAAAGGGATAAAAAGTTTCATTAACTTTTTACCATCAACAATTTACAATCCCGAATTTTGTCTTCGTCATACATTTTCCATCGTCGAACAATATGAAGTAGCACCTGAAGATCTTGTATTTGAAGTTGTCGAGACCGAAAAAATCATTGATGTTGACCATTTAAAGAACGTATTTGCCACATATAAACGATCAGGAATGAAAGTAGCCTTAGACGACGTCGGTGCCGGCTTTTCAACAATCGATATGCTTACGCTATTACAACCTGATTATGTAAAAATTGATCGCCACTACATTCAAAATTGCGACCAAGAAAAAGAGAAACAAGCGTTTTTAAAAGAAGTAACTCGAATTGCGCAGGCGCTTGGCATTCACGTACTTGCTGAAGGAATTGAACGAAAAGAAGAATTAGACTACTGTAGAGAAATTGGCATTCCGTTTGCCCAAGGCTACTATATCGGCAAACCGAGCCCAAATCCGCTATAAAAGAGGCTGAGCTCTACTCATCAGCCTCTTCAACTTCTTCAATGACGAGCGGATCGTAATAGCGTGTATCACAATACGTCAACAATGATTGTGCTGCCTTCAGTTGCATATGCTTCAGCGGCATGGTCAACTGTCTGAGTGACATAAACCATGCATCATAATGACGGCGATCGATAATGTCAAGATCGCTCGGTGCGTAACGATAATCAATATATCCTTCTCGATTTATCAACACTTTTTTAATCGGCATATCGACGGAAAATTGTTTATAAATCGTTTGAACAACTTTTTCTGTTCGGTGAAGCGAAATCATCGGGTTGACGATTTTTCGCTCCACATCATCAAAAATCTCCGTCCAAAAACGTTCAGCTGAACCAACGATAATGTTATTTTTTCGTTCTTCCGTAAACGCAATGCACCACGTTGTCGTTGGGCTAATTAAAATCGTATTTAGCTCGACAGGAGCTTTTTTCAATAAAAACACAGGTTTATACATACATAAGTACGTATCAGGAAAACGTTGCAAAAAATATTTCAAATATACATCATAATAATATTTCGGATCAATAATGGATTCTTCCGTTAACGTTGAACTTGCCCAACGAATTTGCAGTTGAAACAGCTTTTCTAAAAATAATATCTTTAATTCTTCAAGCGTTTTCGGTTCGGACGTAATGGAAAACATAAAGTCTTCCTCTTCTTCCGATTGTTCATTTTCGTCTGTCACATCTTTTACTTTTTTTCTTGTCCATATTTGCTTAATTTTATCAAAAAGAGACGTCTCTTCCTCAAGCCATTTCCATGATTCATATGAATGTGGTTCTACCCTTAAAGCAAGTTGCCCCGTCTCCCATGCATGCTTCATTCGTTCCCATTGCTTCTTTTTTAAGCGAATGAACTCGCTTGGATAATGATAAATATCTAGCTCGTAGCGCGAAATATAATCTTGAAGCTTAATCAGCTGTCCCACGCCTTAACCCCCAGCAATCTATTGTTACTTTCATTCTACAACAAAAGTAACAACGGGCAAAGAAGAGAAGCAAAAATCGCACTTAACGTCATTGCTACCGAGCTAATCGCTGCTTCTTTTTTACCCATTTCAAGTGCTTTTGCAGTACCAATGCCATGTGAAGCCGCTCCAAGTCCGCTTCCGATCCCTAAAGCTGTGGTGAGGCGTAAGCGTTGAAAAATCGTTGGTCCAAACATTGCGCCAAAAATTCCTGCAACCATGACATATACAGCGGCAAGCGTTGGTATGCCGCCAATGAGCGCTGCAATATCCATTGCAACGGGTGAAGTGACTGATTTCGGAATAATGGAGCGAACAACTTGTTCAGGTAAATGAAAAAGACGTGCTAATAATAAGCCACTTCCCATCCCAATGATCGCCCCGAAAAATGTGCTACATAATAACGGCCATAAAAACTGTTTTAGAGTATAACGATGTTGGTAGAGCGGTAAAGCTAGCGCGACAACTGCTGGACCTAGCAAATGAACAAGCCATTTTCCTCCATCCATATATTGTTCGTACGATAGATGAAAAAGCGATAATGTGATAATAATAACGACTGTGCTCGTTGCAATGGGCACAAGCAATGGAAAATAAAAGCGCGCATACAATTTGCGCATCGCCATATACACAACAATTGTCCACAAAAGCATACTAGCGCCAATCATGCCCTTTTCACCTCACGCACTCGCTTTTGTTCACGTGTTTGTGCCCATTGACCAATGAAACCAACAAACAACATGACGATCATCGTGCTCACGATGACAACGAAAATGGACCATATCCCTTTCCCTGAGAAAAGTTCAACATAATCCATAACACCAACAGTCGCCGGGATAAACAACAGTGTTAAATGAGACAAAAGCATGTTGGCACCACGAGAGATCCACTCTTCCTTCACTATTCCGCTCATTAACAATAAAAATAGAAATAACATCCCTATCATACTTCCTGGAATAGGAATGTGTAACAGTTGCTGAATAAATGAACCGACAACATACAATGTATACAATACCCCAATTTGAATGATCGCAATCCCCATCTCTTCTCCCCCTTTTGTCCAATTATGAAAGAGGAAAGCGCATAAGTGGCTTATATTTCGGTGTTTCATTTACATGTGTCTCATATAACACAACGTCATGCACAAAAAATTGAACATCTTCTCCTTCCATTTTTCGTGGATATGTTTCAAGTGAGAATGGAAACGAGCCGTTCCATTTTTTAGCGAGCGTAATATGCGGTGTAAATGGTCGTGCATCAAGAGAAAAACCAATCTTTTTGCAAACGTCATACACATCTTGACGAAGGGAAAACAAACGAGGCTCTTCTTTTACGCCATACCATAAAATACGCGAGCCAAACGAATAAACTTCACTCAGTTGCAACGAAAATGCCTTATGTTTTCGAACCGTTTTTGGCATACGTTCTGCAATTTGTTTTCGCTCTTCTTCCGTTACCCTCCCTAAAAACGCAAGTGTGATGTGATAATCTTCCTCATGAACGAACAAACGAAATGGCGCTTTCCATTGAGACATAAAATGATGTAGCCGCTTTTTTACTTCGCTCGGTACAGGAACTGCCAAAAAATAGTGCATTTATGTCCCACCTTTTAATTTTCTAAATTTTATCAAATTTCCGATACTTTATGCAATGTCTTTTTTGACTGCCAAGCAAAAATGACCATTCCTCCAAATGTCAACAATCCAAAAAATAAATATACGTGCTCGATCGTCCAATGCTCTAAAATATACCCCCCTACAAACGTACAAAACCAACTCCCAAGCCCATTTCCAACCGTGGCATAAAGCGATACAGCCGTCGTACGCACGTGTGCGGGAGTAATGTCACGAACATATTGGAGAGCAGCTGGAATAAACAAACCGACAGACGCCCCTTGTACAATTGTCGTTGCATATACAATAGCTAGTGGTGGTTCAAAAAAGTAAAATGTCCACCGAGCACAAGACAAAGTTGTCGCAACTAATAACACGCTCATCATTCCAAACTTTCGGACGACGCCGTCAGCAAATTTCATAAATGGTGCTTCACTTCCTGCGGCTAATAAAAAGGCAAGTCCTACGCCTGCAAGCGTTCCACCTAAATCAGTAATCAAAATACCGAAATAAAAATTATTAGCATAAATCGGACCGAAAACGAGAAATGTCGTCAACAAAAATAAAAGAAACCTAGGAATACGAATCAATGCTTTCATTCCTTCTCGAATGTTCACTTTTGCACTTGACTGCTCTCTTGGCAACTTCCATGCTAGTACACTCGAAATAATGAGCAAAGCAAAGAAAATGTAAAAAATAAAACGAAGATGGAATAACTGAGCGACTTGTCCTGCAATCGGAACAGCAGCAGCAAATCCAAGTGCTCCCCATAAACGAATCGAACCATACCGTTCATTCGCTTTTTGCACATAATGAAGCGTAATACTGTCAGATAGTGGAACAATACCACTTTGCATAACTGCAAGTAATGCGGCAATCACAAGCAACCATACATAAGAATGAACGAGCGAATACATAAAGCCAAAAAAAGCCGTACCTAATAAAGATACGATTAACACTTGAACTGGTTTGCGCGTATAATCGCTTATCATTCCCCAAATTGGCTGGATGAAAATCATAACGATCGGGCTAATCGACATAATCATCCCGATTTCCGTTCCCGACAATCCGACTTCATCTTTTAAGTACACAGATAATAGCGGAAAAAGCGAACCGAAACTAAAAAATTGCAAAAAGTAAAACATGCGAAAAATACGTGTATACACGAAAAATCCCCCATATCGATATAAAATGACGAAAAGTACCGTCATGAGCGACGGCACTTTTCATTATAACATATTTTTGGAAATTGTCATTTTGCTAACTCATAAATAGCTTGAGCGTAAATAGCTGTTGCTTTAACCAAATCATCAATAAACATGTACTCATCTTTTTGGTGTGCCACATCTGGACGATTCGGAAATAGCGGGCCAAACGCCACCCCCGCTTGTAAAGAACGCGCATATGTCCCACCGCCAATCGCAAGCAACGATGCCCGTTCGCCCGTCTGTTCTTCGTAAACACGTTGCAATGTTTGTACGAGCGGATGATCTTTCGCGACATAATGTGGTGAAGAATGAGAAAAGTTTGTTAACGTAAAGTGATGACGGTTTGCTGCTCGCTCGATCGCCTCTTTCGTACGTGTAATGTTGCTCGTCACAGGATAGCGCAAATTAATGCCGATCTTTCCCCCGTGTTCACTTGTATATGAAAGAACACCGACATTAATCGTCAAATCACCTAGTTCCTCATTTGTATGCGCAACCCCTAATTGCTGTCCGCGTGTATCTCCGTGAAAATATTGGGAAACAAAACGGACGAACTCGGCTGCTTGCGAATCAAGTGCTTCATTCACCAAAAATTTTGTAAGCCATAGCCCTGCATTTACTCCGTTGTTCGGTTCCATGCCGTGAGCAGAAACACCTTGAAGATATAGCTTCACCGTGTCGCCATCTACATATGCCTCACCTTCAAGCGTATGCGAACGTAAAAATGCGAGAAAACGATCTTTTATGTCGTTTCCGTTTTGCAAAATAGCTTCCGCAAAATCTGGAACCATATTGTATCGACGGCCAGCTTGAAACGAAAGAAGAACACAATCATGTGCTTGCTTATTCATTGGCTGTTGAATAAGATCAAAGTCGGCAATCCCTTTTTCAGCGTAAATAATCGGAAAGTCAGCATCTGGCGCAAAGCCAAGCGTCGGCATGGACTCCGTTTGAAAATATCGTTCGACACATTGCCAATCGCTTTCCTCATCTGTTCCAATAATCATGCGTACACGCTTAGATAGTGGGAGCCCTAGCTCTTTCACAATTTTCATCGCATAAAATGCGGCAATCGTCGGACCTTTATCATCTAAAGCACCACGTGCATAAATTTTCCCATCGACGATCGTTGCCCCAAACGGATCAAACGTCCAACCGTCACCAGCGGGAACAACATCAACATGACATAAAATCCCAACAATCTCTTCTCCATCACCCATTTCAATGTGTCCGGCTAATCCGTCTACATTTTTCACAACAAATCCTTCTTCTTCCCCGCGTTTTAGCATGTAACAAAGCGCTTCATACACTTCTTTTCCTAGCGGAGCTTCTTTCGTCGCTGTTTGTTCATTACGTACGCTTGGAATGCGCAAAAATGTTTGTAAATCTTGCAAAAGGGCTTTTTCTCGCTTTTTTACTTCTTCCATCCAGTTCATATTCATCGTCACTTTCACCTTTCCTTAAGAAAAATATGGTATTAATTGTGTAAATATTGTGTAAAATTCAGCAAATTTATAGCATTTTTCTTATGCTTTCGTGTAAAATAAATAGTGAGACATCTAGTTTTTCATCTTTGTTGTACCATGCGAATGATGTGACGATAGGGAGTGATCATTTGAAACCATCTACCGATCGCATGCTAACCCGTATTAAGTCCGTCTACATGTTCATTAATGAGAGAGGAACAGTGACAACGCAAGAGCTCGTGGACGAATTTGGTATTACTCCACGAACGATTCAGCGGGATTTAAACGTGTTAGCATACAACGACTTAATTCACAGCCCTAGCAAAGGTAAATGGACAACAACTAAAAAAAGAGTGAAGATGTCGTCATAATGAAATGTATATAGACGGAACCTGAGCGATGCAGGTTCCTATTTTTTGTCCTCTCCCTTTAATAAAGCAATTTCTTCATCTGTCAATTCGCGGTACTCTCCCGGTTCTAACGTTTCATCAAGCGGTATGGGTCCCATTTGAATACGTTTTAAATAAACAACACGTTTACCGATCGCTTGAAACATTCGTTTAATTTGATGAAACTTCCCTTCTGTAATCGTAACCTGAACATCCGAGCGCAAACCGGAACGGATGATCACAAGCTCTGCCGGTTTTGTTTCATATCCATCATCAAGCACAACACCGCGCTGAAATGCAGCAACATCCGCTTCCGTGACTTCCCCATCAATAATCGCTTCATACGTTTTCGGGACATGTTTTTTTGGTGACAACAACTGATGAGCAAGTTGTCCATCGTTTGTTAACAACAATAACCCTTCCGTATCTTTGTCAAGTCGTCCGACCGGGAATGGATCAAAAATCCGATCTTCCTCTTCTAACAAATCAACAACCGTTTCTTCCACCGCATCTTCCGTCGCTGAAATGACTCCTTTTGGCTTGTTCATCATTAAGTAAATAAACGGTTTATACTCCACTTCTTCTTCCCATACAGTAACAACCTGCGCTTTTGGATCGACATGTATTTTTGCATCTTTAACGATCGTTCCATCGACTTTAACTACGCCTGCTTTCAACAGCTTTTTTACTTCTTTTCTCGTTCCATATCCCATGTTAGCTAATAATTTATCAATTCGTAGCACTACAATCCCTCCAAATGTTTTTCATTTTTAGGCGTTCGTCCATACACCGATGTCTACTGTCACATATACTACCTACGTAACAATTAAAGCGAAAGGAGTTTTCCAAATGGATGAACGCCAACAACAGCAACAAATGCCGGGCATGCCTTATTACGGGGGCTCTCCGTTCACACCAGGATTCCCTAGTGGATTTCCGGGTACACCAGGATTTCCGGGCACACCAAATTTTCCAAGCGGTTCCCTCGAACGCCGCGTCGATCGCCTTGAGCGCATAACAGAGCGCCAACAACAACAAATTAACAATTTAAATCGACGTCTCCAACGCGTTGAGCGTCAACTCGGATTTCCATTTAGCAGCGACTTCTAATAGAAAGAAGAAGGCTATGACACAGCCTTCTTTTCTTTTTTTCTAAAAAATGAAAAACGGTTGCCAAATAAAGCATATAGCAAGTTTGACCGTTCACTTAAATAAAAATAAACAGCCGCTCCAATGAGTCCACCAAATGCAACAATGATCACGGATTGGATCATGCTCCCATTGTAATGCAGGACACGATCCATAAGTTTTACAATCGGCCAAACGACTGCGCACATGATCGTCGTCAAAATCCCCATAAACAATATACGCTTGGCGACAAAATGATAACGATAATTTGTGTAACGTTGAATAACCCATAAGTTTAATCCAACTGACAATGCATATCCGATTGTCGTCGCTAAAATGGCTCCCATCGTTTCAAACGAGACGATAAGTATATAGTTAAAAAATAATTTAAACAAAAGTCCGATTGTTAAACTGATTACAGTAAACTTTTGTTTATTAATTCCTTGCAAAATAGCTGCCGTCACAGAAAATAAAGCAAAGAAAATGGCCGTTGGCGCATATGCTCGTAACACTTCTGTTCCTAGTGGATCATAGCTATAAAAAGCTGCGTATACGTATTCAGATAAAAGCGCCATACCAATGACTGCAGGCATCGTAATAAACATAACAACTTGAAACGTATCGTTTAAATACTTTCGTAACCGCTTGCTTTCCCCTTGCACGTACGCCTTCGTAATCGTCGGAATAAGCGTTAAACTAAACGACGTCGCTAATGTCACCGGAATGATAACTAACTTTTGTGCCCATACATTAAAAATGCCGTATGCGTCTTCAGAAATCGAACCAAGCCCGATGCTCGCCATCGCTTTGTTAAATGTAAATTGATCAATAAGCTGATATAGCGGCATCGCTAACCCAACAAAAGCAAATGGAGCTGCATAGGCGATCAGCTCTTTATACATATCTTTTAACGACATATGGATCGTGCCACGATCTTGCTTTAATATTTCATCTAAAAACGATTTTCGCTTAAACCAGTATATAAATAAAACAGCTAGTCCACCAACTGCACCGATAAATGCTGCGAACGTTGCCACTTGAATGGCAGTCACAAGTGAACCGTCGAAAATACGTAAAACGATATAACTACCCGCAAGCAAAAAGATGATGCGAACAAGTTGTTCAACAACTTGCGAAAGCGCCGTCGGTCCCATCGACTCATGCCCTTGGAAAAACCCTCGAATTAAGCTCATCATCGGCACAAGCAATAAAGCAAAACTGACCGCACGAATGACAGAGGTGACATCGGCAATCGAGTTGCCGTGACCATCATCATTTACGACAAATGGGGCTAACAGCGGCGCACTCATATATAAAATGAGCCATGCGAGAAAACCAGTGATTGCCATTAACGTTATCCCTGACCGAAACAATTTTCGTCCAATCGCATATTCCCCAAGCGCATTGTATTTTGACACAAACTTGGATACTGCAAGCGGCACACCCATCGTTGCAATACTAATAAACAACGTATATGGAACATATCCATACGAATAAAGGGCTCCTCCTTGTTTTCCAACCAGCTGATAAAATGGGAAGACGTATATAAGCCCTAATATACGCGATAAAAACACGCCCCCGGTTAAAATAAATGTGCCTCTTAACAACTTTGATGATGACATATTATCCCTTCCTTAACGGATTCATTGCTCCACCTATTTTAGCACACTTTTTTCTTTTCCATAAAATCATTATAATCATAACAGAAAGGACGTGAAAGTGATGATGTATGATGTCGTAGTCATCGGTGGAGGGCCGTCAGGACTGATGGCAGCCATCGCCGCCGGAGAACAAGGTGGACGTGTCCTCCTTATTGATAAAGGGGACAAACTCGGACGAAAGTTAGCGATTTCAGGCGGTGGGCGTTGCAATGTGACGAACCGAAAACCGATCGATGAACTCATTCAACATATTCCAGGGAACGGTCGTTTCTTATATGGTGCATTTTCGTTGTTTAATAATGAAGATATTATTCATTTTTTTGAACGGCTCGGTGTTCCGTTAAAAGAAGAAGACCATGGTCGTATGTTCCCGGTGAGCGATAGTGCACAATCTGTCGTACAAGCCCTTCTTCACGAGTTAAAACGATTGCACGTCGACATTCGCGTTCATACCCCTGTGAAAGACATTGAATATAAAGATGGATCCGTATATGGGGTGACACTGCAAACAGGGGAGATGATTCGAGCAAAAGCGGTTGTCGTTGCCGTTGGTGGCAAATCTGTACCACATACCGGTTCAACAGGTGACGGCTACGCATGGGCAGAAAAAGCGGGACATACAATTACAGAGCTATTTCCAACGGAAGTGCCGATTATTTCACATGAACCATTTATTCAAAAGCGAACGTTACAAGGACTATCATTGCGTAATGTTGCATTAAGCGTATTCAACGAAAAAGGAAAACCAACCGTCACACATCGGATGGATATGATTTTTACGCATTTCGGTATTTCAGGACCTGCTGCCTTACGATGTAGCCAATTTGTTGTGAAACAGTTAAAAAAACAATCTTCTGTGACCATGGTGATTGATGCGTTGCCAGATGAAAAAGAAGAGACATTATTTCAACGTATTGTGCGCGCCATGAAAGAAGAGCCGAAAAAAACAATAAAAACCATTGTTAAAGCGACGATTTCTCTTCCAGAGCGATATGTATTGTTTTTACTCGAGCAAGCAACCATTGATCCACATACGGTTGCAAGCACGTTAAGCCATGACAAAGTGAGGGCGTTTGTTGCCTTATTTAAAAAATTTTCTTTTTCTGTACATGGCACGTTGCCACTTGAAAAAGCGTTCGTCACAGGTGGAGGAGTATCCGTCAAAGAAGTTCATCCAAAAGAAATGGCATCTAAACTGATGAAAGGTCTTTATTTTTGCGGAGAAATTTTAGACATTCATGGTTATACGGGCGGCTATAATATTACCGCTGCCCTTGTGACCGGTCGGCTTGCCGGCATGCATGCTGCCATTTATGCAAACCAATAAGATCGTCGATCAAGCGATCTTATTGGCTTCTTCCATTATACAAGTTCTCCATCCCAGCCAAGCATGCCATCAATGACGTTACAAACATCATACCCATGCGCCTCTAAATAACGACACACATGCTCACTACGAACACCAGAACGACAAATAATGATATACGTTTCATTTTTGTCTAGCTCGTTCATTCTTTCTGGAATATCCCCCATTTTTATATGTATCGCTGATGGAATCATTCCGAAGGCGACTTCTTCATCTTCGCGTACATCAATGACGTGAACATGCTCACCTGCTTGTATCATTTGTTTTAGCTGTACTGCTGTCATTTCTTTCATCCATCTCTTCCTTTCTCTTATTGAAAGCCTCTCACCGCATATGTGAGAGGCTTGTTTGTAATTAATTTGCGACAATGTTCACTAGTTTTCCTGGGACAGCGATCACTTTACGCACCGTTTTTCCTTCGATTTGTTCTTTAATTTTTTCGTCTCCCATCGCCAATTGCTCGAGCTGTTCTTTTGTTGCATCAGCAGGAACGTGTAGTTTCGCACGCACTTTTCCGTTTATTTGAATGACGATTTCAATTTCATCTTCAACTAATTTCGCTTCATCGTATGCTGGCCAAGCTTCATATGCGATCGTATTGTTATGTCCAAGCTTTTCCCATAGCTCTTCAGCAATATGTGGGCAAACTGGCGACAATAGCTTTACAAATCCTTCCATATACACTTTTGGCAATACAGGCGCTTTATATGCTTCATTAATAAACACCATTAATTGCGAAATCGCTGTATTGAAGCGAAGCGCTTCGTAATCTTCGGTTACTTTTTTCACCGTTTGGTGATATACACGCTCAAGCGTATCTGTTTCTGGGTTATCAACGATTTTTGGATTTAATTCGCCGTTTTCTTCAACGAACAGACGCCATACGCGATCTAAAAAGCGACGTGCACCGTCAAGTCCTTTTGTCGACCATGCAATCGATGCTTCTAAAGGACCCATAAACATCTCGTACAAACGCAACGTGTCAGCGCCATGACTTTCAACAATATCGTCTGGATTGACGACATTTCCTTTTGATTTGCTCATTTTCTCATTATTTTCTCCAAGAATCATCCCTTGGTTAAATAGTTTTTGGAACGGTTCTTTTGTTGGTACAACACCAATATCGTATAAAAACTTATGCCAAAAACGCGCGTATAGTAAGTGTAATACGGCATGTTCTGCCCCACCAATATAAATGTCAACAGGTAGCCATTTTTCTAGTTTTTTAGGGTCTGCTAGTTGTTTATCGTTATGCGGATCGATGTAACGTAAATAATACCAGCAGCTTCCTGCCCACTGTGGCATCGTATTCGTTTCACGGCGACCTTTTTTGCCTGTTTTCGGGTCAACAACATTCACCCATTCTTCAATGTTTGCTAGTGGAGACTCTCCTGTGCCTGACGGTTTAATTTCATCTGTCTTCGGCAATACAAGCGGCAACTCTTCTTCTGGCACTGGTGTCATCGTTCCGTCTTCCCAATGAATAATTGGAATCGGTTCACCCCAATAACGTTGGCGGCTGAATAACCAATCGCGAAGGCGATACGATACTTTTTTCTCACCTTTTCCGTTGGCTTCCAACCATTCAATCATTTTTTTCATCGCTTCTTCTTTATTTAAACCGTTTAGGAAATCAGAGTTAATATGTTCCCCATCACCTGTGTACGCTTCTTTTGAAATGTCGCCACCGGCAACGACTTGTTTAATCGGCAAATTGAATTTTTTCGCAAATTCATAATCGCGCTCATCATGCGCCGGCACTGCCATAATCGCGCCTGTACCGTAGCTCATTAGCACGTAATCGGCGATCCAAATCGGCAATTTTTCTCCATTGGCTGGGTTGATTGCATACGCACCCGTAAATACACCTGTTTTTTCTTTCGCTAAATCGGTGCGCTCAAGATCGCTTTTGCTTTGAATTTGTTTTAAATAAGCTTCAACTACTTCTTTTTGCTCAGGTGTTGTAATTTTTTCAACGAGCGGATGTTCAGGGGCAAGCACCGCATAAGTTGCGCCAAATAACGTATCTGGACGCGTTGTAAACACCGTAAACGTTTCATCGTGTCCATCGACTTGAAAATGAATATTTGCTCCTTCTGAACGGCCAATCCAGTTGCGTTGCATTTCTTTTATGCTTTCAGGCCAGTCTAGTTCCTCTAAATCTTCAAGCAAACGATCGGCATATGCGGTAATGCGAAGCATCCATTGTTTCATCGGCTTACGAATGACCGGGTGACCGCCACGCTCGCTTTTTCCATCGATCACTTCTTCATTCGCTAATACCGTTCCTAGCGCTGGGCACCAGTTGACCGGCACTTCATCCATATACGCTAATCCTTTTTCATATAATTTTAAGAAAATCCATTGTGTCCATTTGTAATAGTTCGGATCAGTTGTATTCACTTCTCGATCCCAGTCATATGAAAAACCGAGCGATTTAATTTGACGGCGGAAGTTGTTAATATTTTTTTCTGTAAATTCAGCTGGGTCATTCCCTGTATCAAGCGCATATTGCTCGGCTGGCAATCCGAACGCATCCCACCCCATCGGATGCAACACGTTATATCCTTGCATGCGCTTCATGCGCGCTAAAATGTCCGTTGCTGTATATCCTTCTGGGTGACCAACGTGCAGTCCTGCCCCTGATGGATATGGGAACATGTCGAGCGCATAAAACTTTCGCTTTCCGTCATCTTCTGTCGTTTTAAACGTTTTATTTTCTTCCCAATACTTTTGCCATTTTTTCTCGATTTCACGATGATTAAAACTCACGTGACAAACCTCCTTTTTATCCATTTTTAACAAAAATGAAAAACAAAAAACCTCCCATCCCGAAAAGGGACGAGAGGATTCTCCCGCGGTACCACCCTTGTTAGCGCACGAATCGTGCACTCACTCTCATCATTAACGCAGATTCACGGCGCATGCTACTTCATTCGCACACGCAACTCCAAGGCGAGTTCGTAAACAAACTTCGGTTGACTCGCACCACCCGTCAACTCTCTGCATGCCATTTGTTTACTACTACTCCTTTTCACCGTCATTTCGATTATTTCATTATACACATTATTTTAAAAAATTTACGTCCACGTTGCAAGTGTATTCAAGTATGGCTGCTCAATCATACAAATGATATATGATGTGAAAAATGAAAAATAATTAAAAAATTATTGTAATTTTACATTTAAGTTATTATATACTAAAATAAAAAAGGTGGTTACAATAAATGACAAAAAAATTATTTCTCATCTTCTCTATATTTGTCAGTTTTCTTTTTTTCGGATGTCAGTCAAAACACACGAAAGAATTTATTGTTTTCGGGAAATGGGACGGTGTATATGTAGCAAAAAAAGATGATCCTTTTGTTCTTAACTTCATTTTACTTAGTGATAGTCCTCTAACAAACGTGACATCTATCGACTTTCCCGAAATCTCACACGCAATCGATGACATGCAATATGATCTTATCGAAGGTGATAAATACAAAGACTTTCAATTATTTAATATCGCTGTAAATTTACGTTTAAAAGAAGTAAGTAGCGCGACACTATCTAAAATAACTCTCATATTTGATCAAAAATACAAAGAGACATTCCCGATCGGTCAGATCAAGTTAGCTGTAGGCGAGAAAAGGATATTTACTCCACAAAATGAGTATGTGACAACGTATCCAAATACGCAATTTTTTCAAGCGAAGCTGAAAAACATTTCACAACATACGATTCAAATAAAGGGTGTAACTGTAGAAAACACTTATTTACAGACAAAAGATGTAAAAATAAACGATCAATCAGAAAAACAGAGTGTAAGGCAGAACGAAACAATAAATATGTATTTTACTCTTGCTGAAAAGGCAGAAAAAAAAGCTCACTTTTATATTGTTACACCAAAAATTGAATATGAATGTGCAGGAAAAACATCAAGCACATATATCGATCCCGTTTTTTACGGTGTGACAACTCTTACTCCCGAAAAACTAGACAATATTTTAAAAAAAACTGAGTGACTCCCCACCCGGAGCATCTCCGAGTGGGGAAATTACGTTTCATTATGATATTCTGCTTTTGCTTCTTGCCCTTTTTTTGCATTCCTTTGTTTCATTTCTTTTACCGGATCACCAAAATCTTTCGCATGCAACGTTTTTTGTTCTGGATTGTTTTGTTTCGAACGTTTTTTCATCGTTTTCCTCCTAGTGACGAAGTAAAATCATATCGTTTTGTAATTGTTCAAGCTGCAGGCGCATGCGATGTAATTGTTCGCGCTGTTGGGCGTTACAACTTAACGAAAAATGCGCCAAATCGGTCACCGCATGTTCGAGCATTTGCTGGGCTTTTACATATTCTGTATCGTTATAATGTTCAAGCTTGCTCGCTTCCGTATATTGCTCTTTCGCATAGCGAAGCACATCTTCACAATGCTGCAAAAATTCATCCATCGACTGTCTTGTTGCCATACGCATCCCTTCCTTTCTTCTCTATCGCTTTATAGTTTGTACATTTTCTTGTCATTTATCACAGCACCATTGAGTTTCACGCTTGAAACGTGCTACAATGCTAAAATGATGCGAGGTGATAAATATGAATCCTTTTCCATATACAAACGACAATAAACGGTACCATACATGGAATTATCATTTACGCCAAACGTTCGGCGAAAAAGTGTTTAAAGTGTCGCTTGATGCAGGATTTGACTGTCCAAATCGCGACGGCACGGTCGCGTATGGCGGTTGCACATTTTGTAGCGCTGCGGGTTCCGGTGATTTTGCTGGCAGACGAACAGACGATTTAGTGACACAATTTCATACGATTAAAGAAAAAATGCATACGAAATGGAAAGATGGCAAATACATCGCCTATTTTCAAGCGTTCACAAATACGCATGCACCCGTTGACGTCTTGCGTGAAAAATTCGAATCGGTGTTACATTTAGACGGTGTCGTCGGTTTATCAATCGCTACACGACCTGACTGTTTGCCGGATGATGTCGTTGACTATTTAGCCGAATTGAATGAGCGAACGTATTTATGGGTCGAACTTGGCTTACAAACTGTTCATGAACAAACCGCTGCTTTAATCAACCGCGCACACGACTTTTCGTGTTATGTAGAAGGGGTACAAAAGCTACGCAAACACGGCATTCGTGTTTGTACCCATATTATTAACGGATTGCCGCTTGAAACGTACGACATGATGATGGAAACAGCAAAGACGGTGGCGCATTTGGATGTACAAGGCATTAAAATACATTTGCTTCATTTGTTAAAAGGAACACCAATGGTAAAACAATATGAAAAAGGAATGCTCCGCTTTTTAACGTTCGATGAGTATGTTCAACTCGTTTGCGATCAGTTAGAAGTGTTACCGCCAGAAATGATCGTTCATCGCATTACAGGAGATGGTCCAATCGATTTAATGATCGGTCCGATGTGGAGCGTCAATAAATGGGAAGTGTTAAACGCCATCGATGCTGAACTAGAGCGACGTAATAGTTATCAAGGAAAAAAATATGTGCGAAAGGAAGAAAGATGATGAAACTAATGCGCATTTTACCGTTTGCGCGCTCGCTCATCGATTTAGCGGTCAAAGAAGGGGATATCGTCGTCGATGCAACGGTTGGTAACGGTCATGATACGCTTTACTTAGCTGAACGTGTCGGACCGTCTGGACATGTGTTCGGGTTCGACATTCAAGCACAAGCGATTGAAAACACGACAAAACGATTGCGCGAACATCATATGGAATCACGGGTCACGCTTGTGCAAGCAAGCCACGCAGAACTTTATGTGCATATTCCCTCCGAATATAAAGGGCGCATTACCGGAGCGATGTTTAATCTCGGCTATTTGCCCGGGGGAGATAAACAAATTGTCACAAGGCCAAACTCAACGATTGCTGCCATTGAACAGTTGCTCGACATCATGGCTCCTGAAGGAGTCATTGTACTCGTGATTTACCACGGTCATCCTGAAGGAGCGATCGAACGGGATGCCCTTTTGCAATACGTCTCAGCAATCGATCAACAACGCGCGCATGTCATTCGATACGAATTTATGAATCAAGTCAACTATCCACCGTTTATCGTCGCGATTGAGAAGAGGTAAAAAAGTAGCGATCGGTTCTCCCTATCGCTACTTTTGTTTAGTTAGTGAAATATTTCTTCTAAATCAACAAACAAATCCGAAAAGTAAACAGATTGAACAATCCCTATGCTCACCTTAATATCTGCCTGCTCATACAACCCGTCTTCATTTAATGCATAAACGGTAACTGCTTGTTTCATCGGATTAACGATCCAATATTCTTTTACACCATATTCCATATATAAATTAAATTTCGTTACTAAATCATGCGCTTGATTGGAAGGGCTCAATATTTCAACAATTAACGTTGGAACGCCAACATATTTTGTGTCTGTAAATCCTGATGGATCACAAATAATGCTTAAATCAGGAATGACAAGTTTTCGCTCAGAACATTTCTCACTCACTAATTCAATATCCGTTGGAGCCGCAAATACTTTACATGTCTTTCTTTTTAAATAATTCCCAAATATCGTATGAAGATTGCTCGATACAAGTTGATGCTGAATGCTAGGCGAAGGAGTCATATAAACAACACCATTAATGTATTCTAACCTTTCATCACTATTTTGGCGCATCATTAAATATTGTTCATACGTCACATGCGAAAAGCGAGGCAACGACATGATCATCCCTCTTTTCTTTTCTTTCATTATATAGCAATTTTCTCATACATACATCCATCTTTGCCATTTTCGATACATTCTGCCGTTCCAATAAAAGAAGTGAGATGTCATGCCACCAGCGCGCAACAATTGTTTCGCTAGCTTACGAATGGTTTCTTGCCCATGCACTTTTTCATCTGATAAATATAATCCGAGCAAACCACGATGAATAAAGCGATGAAATTCACGATGCGGCAACTGCGCAATATGGCGTTCTGCTTCTTCAACGAAATGGCATAAACGAGCAAATAATGTCTCCTCATTTGGATAATAAAAACAAAAGTTTAAATCTCCACCTTGCCGATCTTCTTCTTGATCAATGAAATAATCAAGCAAAATATGCAATCCTTGTACATATGGAAAATAGCTATTCCGTACCCGTTCAGCGAGACGAATATCAAACGAGTCGTTATAAGCGTAAGCGACTAAACAAAAAATACCGAGCGTCGAACCAGAACAGGCGGAAAATTCGTACCACTCCATTTTCGGCAACGATGCTTCATGCTTAGCGAACCATTGCTTCAAGCGCGGAATACGCTCTTCCTCTTTTACATGTTTATGTACTTGTAAGTCACAATAATATGATGCAAGTTCATGTAAAAATGGAGCAATGACGTCATAATGTTTCACTTCTTGTAACATTTCTTGGCACGTATCGACAAGAGCATGCAAATAGCCACCGTCCTCTTGTTCGGCACGATAGCGATAATACGCCTCTTTTTTTGCGCCGATAGTTAACGCATGGATCATCGAATCGTGCAACGCACGAAAATCGGTCGGATCAAGCGACGTGCTGCGATCGCATAAATTATCTAAATAATCACTAATCGTTTGATAAGCAACGATAAAACGAATGCATCGCTCCATTTCTTTTCCTGCAAGTAAAGATAAAATGGCGCCTCCCTCACAATGAAACGTTTTTGTTGCGATGCTCGCTAACGCTTGTTTGCGCAATTCTTCATCTGGAATAGCTTCTGCTCTTTTTTTCCAAATAGCTAGTTCGCGGTGAACGAGCGGAAAAACACGACGGTATACAGCTCGCATGAGACTAAACGGATTTGTTGGAACGTTCAATGAGTTCACTCCTTTGCAGTTGCAAAGTTAAAAACGTATGGGCATATAAAAATACTTGTTCACGTTCAAGTTCGTTAAAAATTTCGTGATATAGCTTTGGCCATTCTTTATACACTTTTTCGCTTACCGTCAGCTGATCAAACCATGATTTCACTGCACTTTTATCGACAATTTTGTCATCCCCCGCCTGCATGACAAGCATTGGCACGTCTGGCAAGTCTGCCATTTTTTCGTGCGCGATACGAATCGCCTTCACTAACTCGCGATACCAACGAACAGACACTTTTGTTACATATAATGAATCGTTTTTATCCATCTCACGCACTTCTTCATTTCGTGTTGCCATTTCTACCGTTAATCCAGATGGAAACCGCTTTTTCGGATGAATGACATTTAAAATGCGCGAGGCGATTTCAAGTGCTTTGGACGGATAATGAACGAGCCCTAAACATGGAGAAGATAAAATGACACCGCGCACAGGAAGACGCTTTTCTTGCAATGTACGAATAACAATGAGCCCACCCATGCTGTGACCGAATAAAAAAATAGGCTGTTCATACACGCTTGCTTCATGAACCCAACTTGCGACTGCTTCAATATATTCGTCAAATGAATCGATATGTCCTCTTCGACTGCGTGATGTCGTTCCTTGCCCCGGTAAATCTCCTGCAACAACGTGAAAACCGTGCATGCGAAACATTTCAATCAACCATTTATAACGACCGTGATGCTCAGCTGCACCGTGAACGATCACGATCGTTCCTTTCGCGTTTTCTCCTTCCCATTTCCACATATACTGCCCCCCTTTATATTTACGAATAGCCGAAAAATTTGTACACTAAATATAACAAATTGAAACGAAAGGAACGAGTCAAATGATTTATCCTTATAAAGAACATACACCAAACATTGCACCTTCCGCCTTTATTGCAGATTATGTCACAATTACAGGCGATGTAACGATTGGAGAGGAAACGAGCGTTTGGTTTAACACGGTCATTCGCGGAGATGTCGCGCCGACAATCATCGGTAACCGTGTAAACATTCAAGACAACTCTGTCCTTCATCAAAGTCCAAACAATCCACTCATCATTGAAGATGATGTCACCGTTGGTCATCAAGTCATTTTACATAGTGCGATCATTAGAAAAGGCGCTCTCGTCGGCATGGGTTCGATCGTTTTAGACGGTGCTGAAATTGGTGAAGGTGCGTTTATCGGTGCTGGCAGCCTCGTGCCTCAAGGGAAAAAAATCCCTCCTCGCACACTCGCATTCGGACGCCCAGCGAAAGTGATTCGTGAACTAACTGAAGAAGATGAGCGTGAAATGGCACGCATTCGCCGCGAATATGTTGAAAAAGGACAATATTATAAGTCGCTTCAATTAAACAAACCACGCAATAAATAAGAGCGTGGTATTTTTACATTGTTTTATTATTGACTTAACATATATATTTTATCATAAATTCAGGGGGATTTGCTTATGTTACGAAAATGGTACGATTGGGAATGCAAGTTGTTTTACAGCATTAATCGTTATTTTGATCGGAAATGGCTAAACGCCTATTTTCGTTCGATTACACACATCGGAGGCGCAACATTTTCAATTACAGCGGTTATGCTAGCCATTTGGTTATTGCATGATGAATGGCGCGATACTGCTATCGCAAGTGCGATCGCCTTAGCACTTAGCCATATTCCTGTCGCAATAATGAAAAAAATGTATCCTCGCAAACGACCGTATATTTCACTGCATAACACGAAAGTAACAAAAAACCCATTAACTGACCATTCATTTCCATCAGGACATACGACGGCCACATTCTCTGTCGTTATTCCATTTTTATTATACGCTCCACCATTAATGATTTGGCTGTTGCCGATCGCATGTAGTGTCGCTGTTTCGCGCATTTATTTAGGGCTCCATTATCCGTCTGATGTGCTTGCTGGTTGTATGCTCGGTACGTTGTTTGGCGTCGCTTCATTTTCTGTCATTTTATAAGGGAGGAATGGGCATGAAAATTGCTTTATTCACTGACACATTCGCCCCTGAAGTAAACGGGGTAGCCCGTACATTAAAAAGATGGGTCGATTTTTTAGAAAACCACCAAGTTGAATACCGCGTTTTCGCTCCGGAAACGCGGTCAGAAGATGTTTCGACAAATTGTATTTATCACTTCAAAAGCTTTCGTTTTTTTCTTTATCCCGAATGTCGTTTGGCAATCCCAAACATGATGACTATAAGAGAGCAGCTAGAGCAATTTCGACCAACGCTCATCCACATTGCTACTCCATTTAATATTGGTTTGTGTGGTTTGCATTATGCCAAAAAAATGAATATCCCCTTCGTCGCTTCTTATCATACCCATTTTGATCAATACTTACACTACTACAACCTCGATTTTTTATCACCGTGGCTTTGGCGTTATATGCATTGGTTTCATCGTTCTGCCGAAAAAATTTTCATCCCTTCTGAAGAAACGCTCAATCACTTGCAACAGCGTGGCTTTACAAACTTACACATTTGGTCGCGTGGCGTCGATTGCACAACGTTTTATCCGAGAGAAGACAACCAGCCATTTCGACAAGCATATGGCATTACTGAACCGTATATCGTTTTATATGTCGGACGGTTAGCGCGGGAAAAAAATGTCGATTTACTCATCCAACTCGCCAAACAAATGCCATCTTCTATTCGTTGGATGATCGTTGGAGACGGACCGCTAAAAGGGCAATTACAACAAGTAGCTCCAAGCAATGTGACGTTTACAGGTTTTTTAAGCGGAGAGGCACTCGCTGAAGCATATGCATTCGCAGATGTACTAGCATTTCCATCACCAACAGAAACGTTTGGCAATGTCGTATTAGAATCATTCGCATCAGGAACTCCTGTTGTTTGCGCAAATCGTGGTGGCGTAACAACAATTGTGAAAGAGCAACAAACAGGTTTATTGTGCCCTCCTCATGATTTAAACGCTTGGCGAGCAGCAATTGAATATATGTTAGAAAATAAAGAAAAACGAAAACAAATGGGGAAAGCCGCTCGGGAATACGCAAAAACGAAAGACTGGAACAGCATATTCACCGAACTTCTTTCCCACTATGAACAAGTGATGCATAAACGCGAGTCTCGTTACGCATAAGAGCGAAGGAGCGGAGATGGCTTTGCAAAATCGTACTTTTCTTCTACATACACGGCATGCCAAACGATAAACATCAGTACCGTCCATAATTTTCGACTATAATCGGCTTTTCCTGTCGCATGATCATTAAGCAACTGCAAAAGCACATGCTTATGGAATAAATGATTCGTTTCACTTTGTTGGATCATCATTTTTGCCCAATCGTACAACTCATCTTTTAACCAGTGACGAATCGGAACAGGGAAACCGAGTTTTTTACGATGCAATACGTGGTCTGGAACAATGCCTTCTGCCACTTTCCGCAATATATACTTTGTTGTACCGTTAGCTGTTTTCAAGTGGGAAGGTATATGCTTAGCTACTGCGAACACTTCTTTGTCTAAAAACGGGACACGCAACTCAAGCGAATGAGCCATCGTCATTTTGTCAGCCTTTAACAAAATATCTCCACATAACCACGTATGCAAATCGACATATTGCATTTGTTCGACGGGATCGTATAACGCTGTTTCATCATATAAATGTTTCGTTACGTTCGTATATTTCCAATCGCTCTTGTATCCTTTTAATATAAGGGCTTTTTCTTTTTCCTCAAACATTTTTGCGTTGCCAATATATCTATCACGCAATGGTGTCGTACCGCGTTCGATAAAACTTTTTCCTTTCACTCCTTCTGGAAGAAGACGAGCGAGCATGCGTAATACGTGCTTCATCGGCTGAGGAAGATGATTAAACAGGCGTAAAGAATGTGGTTCACGGTAAATATTGTAACCTCCAAATAATTCATCTGCCCCTTCACCTGATAAAACGACCGTCACACGCTTTCTCGCTTCACGAGCGACAAAATAAAGCGGGACAGCGGCAGGATCAGCAAGCGGGTCATCCATATGCCACATAATACGTGGAAGTGCTTGTACGTATTCTTCTGGAGAAATAATATAGCTGTAATGTCGAACGTGTAGTTGATCAGCTGTTTCTTTCGCCACATCTATTTCACTAAACCCTTCTCGGGCAAATCCAACCGAAAACGTCTCGAGCTGCGGATGAAATTGTTTAGCTATCGCAACAACAAGGGAAGAATCAATCCCACCGGATAAAAAAGAACCGACAGGCACATCGCTACGCATATGCACTTCAATCGATTTGAATAGTGCATCGCGAATATCACTAATCCACTTTTCTTCTGATTGATGGATCGGCGTAAATGTTGGGGTAAAATAACGAACAAACATCGGTTGCTCGCCAATTTTTTTCTTGATATAATGCCCAGGCTTCAGTCTAAAAATATTTGCTGTCATTGTAAGTGGCTCTGGCACATATTGAAACGTTAAATAATGATGGAGTGCTTCTCTGTTGATATCTCCATCAATTGCTAATAAGAGGCTTTTCTTTTCCGAAGCAACGAGAAGACGATCATCTTCAATCGTATAAAAAAATGGCTTAATACCAAACGGATCGCGTGCAGCAAATACTATTTTTTCTTCTTTATCCCAAATGACGAAAGCAAACATACCGCGCAATTGCTGAACACAAGCCTCTTTTGTTTCAGCATATAACGCTAAAATAACTTCTGTATCTGAATGTGTCGTAAATTTATATCCTTTTTGCTCAAGTTGCTCGCGCAATTCAATATAGTTGTAGATTTCTCCATTAAAAATAATCCAATATCGATCATTTTCATAGGAAAGCGGCTGATGACCTGCCTCTAAATCAATAATGCTCAGACGACGAAAAGCAAAATGCACATGCTCATCGAAAAAATATCCTTCGTCATCTGGTCCACGATGAATAATCGCATCATTCATCTGACGAAACGTCTGTTTCCATTCACCGCATATTTGATTTGGTTGATCATATATAACCCCAACAAAGCCACACATGTTTTCACCCCGTTTCACTAACAAATAGAGAGAGCTACATGACGTAACTCTCTCCCTTTTCTTACTTCGCTAACTGTAACGCTTGTTGTTTTAATGCTTCTGCTTTATCAGTACGCTCCCAAGGAAGATCAATATCTGTGCGACCAAAGTGACCGTAAGCAGCTGTTTGTTTGTAAATTGGACGGCGAAGATCAAGCATTTTGATGATGCCTGCTGGGCGAAGGTCAAAATTGTTGCGCACCACTTCAATTAATACATCTTCAGATACTTTACCTGTGCCGAACGTATCAATGGAAATTGATACTGGTTGCGCCACACCGATCGCATACGCTAACTGCACTTCACATTTATCTGCAAGACCTGCTGCAACGATGTTTTTCGCTACGTAACGAGCGGCATATGCTGCCGAACGGTCTACTTTCGTTGGGTCTTTTCCTGAGAATGCTCCACCACCGTGACGAGCATAACCACCGTACGTGTCAACGATAATTTTGCGTCCTGTTAACCCTGCATCACCTTGTGGGCCGCCGATCACGAAACGACCTGTTGGGTTAATGAAATATTTTGTGTTTTCATCGATCAACTCCGCTGGAACAACAGGTTGAATGACATGCTCTTTAATGTTGCGTACAATTTGATCTTGTGTAATTTCTGGATGATGTTGTGTAGAAACAACGATCGTATCGATACGTACAGGTTTGCCGTTTTCATCATACTCCACTGTCACTTGCGTTTTTCCGTCTGGACGTAAATAAGGTAAGATATCTTCTTTCCGCACTTCAGCTAGACGGCGCGCAAGTTTATGTGCGAGCGAAATTGGAAGCGGCATAAGCTCTTTCGTTTCGTTGCACGCGAAGCCAAACATTAATCCTTGGTCACCTGCACCGATCGCCTCGATTTCTTCATCTGTCATTTGCCCTTCACGAGCTTCTAACGCTTTGTCAACACCCATCGCAATATCTGGAGATTGCTCATCAATTGATGTTAATACAGCGCACGTATCTGCATCAAAGCCGTATTTTGCGCGCGTATAGCCAATTTCACGAATCGTTTCACGGACAATTTTCGGAATATCTACATATGTAGATGTTGTAATTTCCCCGCTCACTAAAACAAGCCCTGTTGTTACGCTCGTTTCACACGCAACACGCGCATTTGGATCATTCGCTAAAATCGCATCTAAAATCGCATCGGAAATTTGGTCACAAATTTTATCCGGATGCCCTTCCGTTACAGATTCAGACGTAAACAGACGACGTTTAGGCATTCAAACATTCCTCCTCAATAATAATGACAAATGATACGGTACTCATCCCTCTTATTATGGTCTATCGTGAAAAAAACCTTTCCTTCAGAGGAAAGGTTTTTGCATTTGTCTGCGCCTTTCACTCTTATCGTTCAAGGGCGTTCCCTTGCCACAGGTTAGCACCTTTTCACATACGTGACGGTTGCTGGGTTTCATCGGGCCTGTCTCCCTCCACCAACTCGGGATAAGAGTATCCGTTCATCTCAGCATCATATCACATATATCATCAGCGAGTCAACGTTTTTTCTACTGTAATGATTTTGAAAATAAATTCAAGAAAAATACACGAATTAGTATGGACTATTTATTAAAATGTGTTATACTTTTTACATAAAGATAAATCAAACAAAGGTAGGTTTTGTCCAATGAATTCCATTGAACTGACAAACAAATTATCGACACTCTTACAAAGGGATGGGGTTTTTCATAACTTATCTGTACCACGACTAGTAGAGAAGGTATTAACTCGGAAAGAAGGCATTCTTACTTTATCAGGAGCGATTTGTGCAACAACAGGAAAATATACAGGTCGCTCCCCGAAAGATAAATATATTGTCGAAGAGCCATCCGTGAAACATAAAATTGATTGGGGAACTGTCAATCAGCCAATTTCTGAAGAAGTATTTGATAAACTTTACAACAAAGTAATCGACTACTTAATGACAAAAGAAGAATTGTTTGTATTTAATGGCTTCGCAGGCGCTGATCCAGCTTATCGTTTGCCGATTCAAGTTGTCAACGAATTTGCTTGGCATAACTTATTCGCCCATCAGTTGTTCATTCGTCCAACAACGGAAGAATTACAAGCGCATGAGCCACAATTTACAGTCATTTCTGCTCCAACATTTAAAGCCGATCCAGCCGTTGACGGCACGCGTTCAGAAACGTTTATTATCATCTCGTTTGAACGTCGCACTGTGCTAATTGGTGGAACAGAATATGCAGGTGAAATGAAAAAATCAATTTTCTCCGTCATGAACTTCTTATTGCCAGAGCAAGGAATCTTCCCGATGCACTGCTCAGCAAACGTAGGTCAAGAAGGCGATGTCGCGCTCTTTTTTGGTTTATCAGGGACAGGGAAAACGACGCTTTCTGCTGATCCAAACCGTCGCTTAATTGGCGATGACGAGCACGGTTGGTCAAACAACGGTGTCTTTAATATTGAAGGCGGATGTTATGCCAAGTGCATTAACTTATCACGTGAAAAAGAGCCACAAATTTTTGACGCGATTCGCTTCGGCTCGGTATTAGAAAACGTCATGATTGACCCAGATACGCGCATACCAAACTATGATGATGCGACGTTAACTGAAAATACACGTGCAGCATACCCGCTTGAAGCGATGGATAACATCGTTCAGCCAAGCGTTGCTGGTCACCCGCATACAATCGTCTTTTTAACAGCGGACGCGTTCGGGGTATTGCCACCAATTAGCAAACTCACAAAAGAGCAAGCAATGTATCATTTCTTAAGCGGGTATACAAGCAAGTTAGCGGGTACAGAGCGCGGAATTACAGCACCAGAAGCAACGTTCTCTACATGCTTCGGCTCGCCGTTTCTACCGCTTCCAGCAACACGATATGCAGACATGCTCGGACAAAAAATCGATGCTCACGACGTTCAAGTCTTTTTAGTGAACACCGGTTGGACTGGTGGTGGATACGGCGTTGGTGAACGAATGAAGCTGTCGTATACGCGCGCAATGGTGAAAGCAGCATTAGAAGGAGAGTTAAATAACGTAGAAACCATTCAAGATCCTATTTTTGGATTACACATTCCACTTCACGTCCCAGGTGTCCCTGATGAAGTGCTACAACCAAAAAGCACATGGGCGGATCAAGAAGCGTACGAACAAAAAGCAAAAGAACTTGCGGCGAAGTTCCGCGAAAACTTCAAGAAATTCAAAAACGTTGACCCACGCATTGAACAGTTCGGTGGACCAATTGGATAAACGACAAAAGCTGCCTGCTTATTCGGCAGCTTTTTTCATTTTTAATGACTTCGTACAAACCATTTTTACTATGAAACATATAGTAGTATATAGAAATGAACAAAAGGAGGATACAAAATGAATGGACTATTGGCTCTCCCGCAATTAAAAGATATACGCCATCTTCTCCCTACTCGTTCTGGACAGTCGTACAAAAAAACAACATTGCAGCAAAAAACACATATTATTATTCATCATAGTTTAACGAAAACAGGCTCGGCATTTGCGTTTGCTAATTATCATGTTAGCAAGGGGTGGCCAGGAATCGGATACCATTTTGTTATCGAACAAGACGGAACGATTCACTTTTGCAACGATTTAGAAACAATTAGTTACCATGTTGGCAACCATAACTCATACTGCATCGGCATTTGTTTAACAGGGGATTTTCGCACACAACAACCGACGAATGAACAAAAACAATCATTGAAAGCATTATACAAAACACTTGTCAGCATCTTGCCGAACTATAAAGACGTAAAAGGACATAACGAACTGAAAGGATATGAATGGAAACAATGCCCGTGCTTTAACTACTTAGAAGTACTAAATGAAAAAGAGAACGTCACTGTTCAGATCAAAGAAGAAGTAAAACAATATACCGTTCAACAAGGAGATACGTTATGGGCAATTAGCCAAAAAACAGGAGTAAGTGTAAAAACGTTACTTCGTCTAAATCCAGACATCAATCCACGAACATTACAGCCTGGCCAACAAATAATTATCGAAAAGCAAGTAAACAAGACAGAAGTCAAGCCTCCATCACAATCGACCAATCAACCACTAAAACAACAAAATCCAATCGAACAATTGATAAACAAACTTCCGAATAAAGTATTACGATACGGTGATCGTGGTGAAGACGTGCGCTTCTTACAACAAGCATTAAATGCAATCAATTTCAAATGTGGAGCAGAAGACGGGATATTCGGCAAAAAAACGTTAGATGCTGTGCAACGGGTCAATCTCATGTTTTCTGGTGGAAATAAAAATGGTGTTTATGACGAAAAGACGAAAAATTATATAGTAAGTAAGCTAAAAGAAAAAATAAAATAGCTTTTAAGCATACATCTCCCCTATAATAAAGCATGAGGGGGGATTGGCTATGCATATGGCAGATGCGCTCATTTCACCTACGGTAGGAGTGGCGATGTGGGGGGCTACAGCAGGTATAGCAAGCTACTCATTAAAAAAATTGAACATTGAAGCCGATGAAAAAAAGCTACCACTTATGGGAGTGCTCGGAGCATTTGTATTTGCCGCGCAAATGATTAACTTTGCTATTCCAGGTACAGGATCGAGCGGACATTTAGGAGGCGGACTGTTGCTCGCCGCTTTGCTCGGTCCGTATGCAGCATTTTTAACGTTATCCGTCGTTTTATTTATACAAGCACTCTTTTTTGCAGACGGTGGCCTGTTAGCTTTCGGATGTAACGTGCTTAATCTCGGCTTTTACACATGTTTTATCGCCTATCCTGTATACAAGCGGCTCATTCGTCGAACGAACATATGGTTGGCCTCCATCATTGCTGCTGTCGTTGGATTACAACTCGGTGCATTTAGTGTCGTCGTTCAAACATTGTTGTCTGGCAAAGTCGAGCTTCCATTTACAACTTTCACATTATTTATGCAACCTATTCATTTAGCGATTGGCATTGTAGAAGGAATAGCTACCGCTACTGTTATCTCCTTTGTTGCAAAAACAAAACCAGAGCTTTCGCCAACAATAGAGACGCCGATGAATCGCCTCATCGGGACGCTCGGTTTGCTCGCTCTAATGATTGGTGGCATTTTTTCATCCATCGCCTCTTCTAAGCCAGATGGATTAGAGTGGTCTATTTTTCATACGATCGGTACGGATGAACTGCATGCAACAACAGCAATTCATCACGCGTTTGAACGTCTCCAGCAATCGCTTGCTTTGCTTCCTGACTACAATCTGAAAGGCGGAGGCGCATCGATCGGATGGTTAGATATCGGGACAAGTATTTCTGGTATTATCGGTGCATTCATTGTTGCTGTAGCAATCATGGCGCCATACATTATTATTAAAAAATGGAGAAAAGAAGCGTGATCTATCCACCTATGCTAAACATTGTGCAACGACGTCATATTCATCCGCTAAGCATGCTAATTATAACGTTTACATACATCTTCGTCGTTGCCTCGTTTCATTCATATGCTTTTATTGAATTGATGCCGTTATCGCTTTACCCGATCGCCATGATCATTTTTTATCGCCTTTCCATTCGTCATATAAAACACGTACTCATCGCTTCATTGCCATTTGCTACAGCCATAGGAGTTTCGCAATTGCTTTTTATTGATGAACATATATTATTTTTTCATTGGTACATCGAAGCAAGATGGTTGGCTTTTTCTACATTTGTTTTAAAAAACACGCTTGCAATACTTGCAGCAACCGTTTTATTTTTAACTACACCGATTGAACAACTTGCTGGGGCGCTCCTTTCTTTGCGCATCCCATGCTTTCTCGTTATTCAATTACTTTTGACATATCGATACATTTTTTTATTTTTAGAGGAAGCAAAACGACTTCGTCAGGCGTACATGTTGCGAGCCCCACACCATCGCGCTATCAAATTATCTGTTTGGGGATCGCTCGTCGGACACTTACTTTTACGAACTTTCGATCGTGCTGAGCGCGTGTATGAAGCAATGACGTTGCGAGGCTTTTCTATTCAACGTATGCATATAAAAATAAAACGATGGACAACGAGAGAGATGATATACACATATGTAACGATTACATTGTTCATCGTTTATCGTTTGGTGGTCATATGATGATAAATGTATCAAATGTTTTCTACGTATATCCAGATGGTCATGAAGCCATTCGTGATCTTTCTTTTTCTGTTCAAAAGGGAGAATGCATTGGCATCATTGGGGCAAACGGTGCAGGAAAATCGACGTTATTAAAACTGCTCGTCGGATTATATACGCCCCAAAGTGGATGCATTTTCATTGACAACATGCGCATGTCGAAACAAACGTTACGACATATTCGTCAGATTGTTGGCTTTACATTTCAACAAGCAGACGATCAATTATTTATGCCGACTGTCTACGAGGATGTCGCATTTGCACTTCGCAATGACGGCATAAATGAAAATGAGGTGAAACAACGGGTAACAAATGCTTTAACAATCGTTGGCGCTATGCATTTAAAAGACCGTCCACCTTATCGTTTGTCTGAAGGGGAAAAACGGCTCGTCACTATAGCAACTGTGCTCGCAACAGAACCGAAAATTTTGCTGATGGATGAACCAACAGCGGCTCTTGATCCGAAAGCGCGGCGAACGCTCATTCACCTCGTTCAATCGTTGCCACACACAAAAATTGTAACGACACATGACCTCGACTTCGTACTTGAATGTTGTGAGCGAACGATTGTACTCGCAAACGGAACGATCGTATACGACGGACCGACAGAAAACGTGTTAACGAACGAACCGTTTTTACACGAACATCACTTAGAGCTCCCTCTTATGCTGCAAAGGAAAAAATAAGGCGTGGCTCATTGCCACGTCTTATCTTTATTCTACAAACAAAAAAAAGCGCCATATACCGGCGCTTCAGCTTGTCGACAAAGTCGACAAGCTGGCTTATTTTTGTTTGACCATTTTTTCTAAAACATTTTCTTTCACTTTATGCGAAAGGTCATCTATATTTAATCCATTTCCGAGCGTTCCGTACACGTATCCTTCGCGCGGTTCGATGAGTTCTGTTTGCTCATGATAAAGCCGCGGCGTTTTCCATAGGGCAATTAATGCTTTTGTCATCGGCATTTCATGATAACGATCCGGCCATAGTTGTTTAATATATTGTTTAACTAGCGGGTAATATTTTGAACTCATTGCTGGGAATAAATGATGTTCTGTATGGTGTGAAAAGTTAAAATGCAACACATCGATCCATTTCGGCACAATAACTGTTAAGCTATTAGCTAGCGGATCGTTAACCGGAACGAGTGGATTTAAGCGATGATTCGTTGAAATGTACCCCATAACGATCGCATTTCCAATAAGCAATGGAAGAACGAAGGCAAAGAGCCATTTTTCCACCCCGATCATCAACAATAACCCAATCCATATCGACCAAGGTAATACAAACTGCCAAAATACGGCGCGGCGACTGCCCCGTTCAAACTCCTTCCAAAAGTGAAGAAGCATATGAAGCGAATGAGCTGTAAACATCCCTGCTAAAGACAAAAATGAGAAAAACGCACGAATCGGAAACGGAATACGGTAAATCCAACGAAGAAAACGACTTTGGGCTAAACGTTTGATCGTCGGCCACGCATCTGGATCAAGCTCCTCATGTTGAGTATGCACATGATGCGTTGCGTTATGCCACTTTCTCCATAACTTTGGACCTGTGCATAGCGGCAAAAACGCGATGCCACCTAATAAATCACGAAGCCAAGTTCGCTTTACGACCGTTCCATGCAAAATTTCATGCCCTAAAAACCCTAAACCTGCAAAACAAAATCCAATAACAACCGAAAGCAATCCGTTCCATAACCAATGTAGATCAAATAAAGAAATCGTGACAATGCTGCTAACTAAAACGAGCATGTAAGCAAGACCACCGAACAGACGAGATGGAACAGGACGGAACGCTTCCTCAGGTAAATACGGAGCAATGCGAGCCGCGTACCACCCAAATGAATGAAATTGTTTCATCAATAAAAAAACTCCCCTCATACGTAAACACTTCACTTCAAAAAGAAATGAATATTCAAACATCTCTTTCTAAAGCTTATTGTCATCGTATCATTTACATTCTTGTCCTGTCAATAGAATTTATTACTAGGTTATATGATTTATTTATATGATATGGTTACAAAACATGAAATGTAGTTGTGTAATCGTCATAAATGTGTTTCAATGAAGGTAAAAATGTGGAGGGTGAGCCATATGGGTATGCCGTTAGAGATTCAAACGATGATCGTCACGAACGGAAAAGAAAAACGAATCGAACATAACCTATTCACTTTGCAAAAAGAAGGCTATCGTCTATATCCGCTTGATATCCCATTAGAAGTAAGACGAACAAAACACGGAGAAGCAACAGGACAAGCTGTTGTCAAAAAACTTGTTCTTGAAAACGAGACAACGATCGTTACATATGAATTGATTGCCTTACATTCGATTAATTAAACCGTCGTGTCATCTGTCACGGCGGTTTTCTTTTTCGGGCATTCACACATTTTTATTAGGCGCATACGATAAAGCAAACGAAAGGAAAGAGGGGAAGAAGATGCGAAAATGGGGGTTTTTGCTCATTGTTTTGACGTTTTTACTCGCGGCTTGCTCATCAAATGATGTAAAAACGTTGCGCATTGCCGAAGTCACTCGATCAATTTTTTACGCTCCACAATACGTAGCAATTGAGAAAGGTTTTTTTGCTGAAGAAGGACTTCATGTTGAGCTAAATACGACGTGGGGTGGCGATAAAACAATGACGACGCTTTTATCGAACGGAGCAGATATTGCACTTGTCGGTTCCGAAACATCTATTTACGTATACAGTCAAGGAGCTGTTGATCCGGTCATCAATTTCGCACAATTGACACAAACCGATGGTACATTTTTAGTTTCCCGCGAACCAATCGCCAACTTCACTTGGGATCAACTGAAAGGAAGTACATTTTTAGGGCAACGAAAAGGCGGTATGCCGCAAATGGTCGGAGAGTACGTATTGAAGCAACACGGAATCGATCCACATAAAGACTTACATCTCATTCAAAATATTGAATTTGCCAATATTGCCAATGCGTTCGCGAGCGGAACAGGTGATTTCGTCCAACTATTCGAACCGACGGCTAGCATTTTTGAACAAGAAGGAAAAGGGTATATTGTCGCTTCGTTCGGAACAGAATCTGGACACCTCCCGTACACAACATTTATGGCAAAACAAAGTTTCATTGATGAAAATAAAGATGTCATCGAAAAATTTACGCGTGCCCTCTATAAAGCACAGACATGGGTGCAAACACACGATGCAAAAGAAATTGCAGCAGTCATTCAACCATATTTTGAAAATACACATATCTCTCTTATCGAAAAAGTCGTCGAGCGCTATAAAAATCAAGGCTCATATGCAACTGATCCGATTTTAGACGAAGAAGAGTGGAACCATCTTCAAAACGTGATGAAAGAAGCAAATGAGTTACCATCCTACATTGACCACTCGATTTTAGTGAATACATCGTTCGCTGAAAAAGCGAAAAAGTAGGTGAACATCATGCCCATTTTAACAATTGATCAAGTGATGCACGCCTACGTCACCAATCAATCTGCCGTATTAGCGCTTGATCATTTGTCGCTCAATGTCGAGAGAGGAGAATTTCTCTCCTTCCTCGGCCCAAGCGGCTGTGGAAAAACGACGCTTCTTTCCATTATTGCTGGATTGATCACCCCGACAAAAGGGCGTGTGCTGATCGAAGGAAAAGAGATACACACAATGCGCCAAACGATTGGGTATATGCTCCAACATGATTATTTGTTCCCGTGGAAAACGATTGAACAAAACGTCACACTCGGATTAAAACTAACGGGCAAATATAGCGAGAAAACGAAGAAACAAACGCTCGCCTTATTGCACCAAATCGGTCTGCGCGATGTCGATAACCGCTATCCGAATGAATTGTCAGGAGGAATGCGCCAGCGTGCCGCCCTCGTACGTACACTTGCAACCGATCCGAAAATATTGTTGTTAGATGAACCTTTTTCTGCGCTCGATTATCAAACAAAACTTAAACTAGAAGATCTCGTATGGGAGACGTTAAAACAATATAGAAAAACGGCACTTCTCGTCACGCACGATATTGGTGAAGCCATTGCGATGAGCGATCGAATCGTTTTATTTACCGCTAGACCAGGAAAAATTCAAAAAATCATTACCGTTCCAGATTCATTAAGAGCTTGTACACCGTTTCAAGCTCGTCAACATCCAGATTTTTCACCGCTCTTTCAAATGATTTGGAAGGAGTTAGAGGGCATTGAACAAACATGAATGGTTGCAACGTATATACGATCAGTATATGGCATATGAAAAACGTGAAAAACGAATTGTCCGCTTTTTTCAAGCGATCATTGTCATTGCATTTTTCAGCTTATGGGAAATCGCAAGCCGTTTTCATTGGATCGATCCTCTTTTATTTAGCTCACCGTCCTCGATTTGGCATTTGTTTATGACAAAAATACGCGATCACACATTGCTTTCACATACAACCGTCACATTAACAGAGACCATACTTGGTTTTATTGTTGGGACGATGATTGGCGTTTGTTTTGCTGCAATACTTTGGTGGTTTCCTCGCGTCTCAAAAATTGTTGATCCGTACTTAGTCATTTTAAACGCCATGCCAAAAGTAGCACTTGGCCCGATTTTCATCGTCGCACTCGGACCAAATATGACATCGATTGTCGCGATGGGAGCGATCATTTCGATCATTATTACAACGATTGTCGTTTACACCTCGTTTAAAGAAGTAGATGCAAACTACATCAAAGTACTTCAAACGTTCGGTGCAACGAAGCAACAATGGTTTACAGAAGTCATTTTACCTGCTTCCTTTCCGACCATTATTTCAACGCTAAAAGTAAACGTTGGTTTATCTTGGGTTGGTGTCATCGTCGGTGAATTTCTCGTCTCTAAACAAGGGCTCGGTTATATGATTATTTACGGCTTCCAAGTGTTTAACTTTACGCTCGTTTTATTAAGTTTGCTTATGATTGCTTTACTCTCTAGCATCATGTACCAGCTTGTCGGTTGGCTTGAAAAAAAATTAATAAAACGCGTATAACCCCACGCATAAAGAAAAAGCGGTGGGGTTTTAAATCATTCCCCGCCGCTGTAACTCTTGTTTCGTATATGCCCATACGCCATCTTTCATAATAAAACTAAATCGTCCATCTGTCGTTACATCATCTGGTATGTACTCCATTTGTACAGGACCGTTTGTTTCAAAATACGACTCTCTCTGTTCAAGAAAAGCTACGTAGGCAAAATAAATATTTTTTACGATCGTTTCATTTGGGCGTTTCACTTCATACTGCCCGATATATGTAATCGTTTGAACAATCCCCCCTGTTTCTTCTCTTACTTCGCGAATGGCTGCCTGTTCCGCTGTCTCTCCTTCTTCCACTTTTCCACCAGGAAACTCCCAACCACGTATTTCGTGATTTGTCAACAGCCAGCTATGATTGTAACGACAAACAACGAAAACATGTTTCGGATGTCTTGAAAAAGGATGATCAGAAAAAGAAAGTCGAACATCGTATCCATAATAATCTTGAAATACTATCATCACCGTCTACCCTCAACTGTACGTTTTCTTTATTGTACCATACAGTGAAATCGTCGACAGTCTTTACGACTCTATAACTCCCATCTTTTCAATTTGTTGCTTTGCCTCTTCATCCCCAAGTTCATAAATCATTTCATATGCTTTTTTTATGGCGTTGTCATATCCGTCGTTCGGCCGATCATAATGATATTGTACATATGGCACATGTGCGCGCCAAAACGACTGCCAATCAGATGAATACATTTCATCAAAATACTCCCGTAATTGAATGATTTCTTCATCCGTCGCCTCAATACGAAATTCCCATGGTGAAGCGGTTTTTACTTGTGAAATTTCACCGCGTGCCACTGAAACATAATACGTTTTTTTCATCGACCCACCTCTTTTCCGTTTGTTACGGTTAGTGTGAGTCGATCCATTTGTTTTCATGCAACGAAAGCATAAAACGCTCGACAAAACACAAAAAGGTGGGATTCCCCACCTTATCCAAGAAACGATTTTAACATCCATACGTGCTTTTCTAAACTTTGATGAATGCCTAAAAGCATATCACCTGTCGTTTCATCATCAATTTCTCCCGCATAATTCATGCCATCTTTTAGCTCTTGAATCATCGTTTCAAAATCGCGAACGATTTCTTCCACCATTTCTTCTGCTGTTTCATTTCCTTTTGCTTCATGTACAGAAGCTGCCGCTAAATAATCTTTCATCGTCGCTAACGGTTTTCCGCCTAACGCCAACAGACGCTCAGCCAACTCGTCGATATGTAGCGCTGCTTCATTGTATAACTCTTCAAATTTTGTGTGCAATGTAAAAAACTGTGGTCCTTTCACATACCAATGATAGTTGTGTAGCTTCACATAAAGCACGTTCCAATTTGCAATTTGTTTATTAACTATGTCAATTAATTTCTCTTTCACGCTTATTCCCTCCTTAACTATAAGCTTTCCTCTTCTTCATTGTAGCAAACAAAAAAATTTTTGGAAAATGAAACGTACTGTATTATTTTATAAAAAAGCTCAGGAAAAAATCCTGAACTTTTTAACCGAACACTTTTTTCAATTCTTCTTTTGGCTGCGATAGCCAATAGCGCATAAGCCGTTTGGCTCCTTCTAAATCATGCAATTTCGCTTGACCGCACTCTTTTTCTGTTGCGGCTGGCACTTCTGTAACCATCGATGCCTCGTTCATTGTCGCCTCAAGCAAGTCAATAATTTCTTCGACTGTTGGTGTACCACTAACAACTAAATAATAACCTGTTTGACATCCCATCGGGGAAATGTCGATAATATCGAAATGATCATATTTTTCGGCATGCTTACGAATGTGCACCGCTAACAAATGCTCAAGCGTATGAATGGCTGCTGGCTGCATTGCTTCTTTATTTGGCTGACAAAAGCGAATATCAAATTTATTCACAACACCGTCACTGCCGACTTGATGAACACCACAATGGCGAACGTACGGTGCCTTGACTGCACAATGATCCAGCTCAAAGCTTTCTACTGAAGGCATATGTCCCACCTCTTTTTTAATTGTTACGTTTTTATCATACACAAAAGTCCGACTTTTTTCATCTTTTTTTGTTGGAATGGATTTATACATCTATGTTACAATAAGAAAAAATAGGGGTAGGTGTATGATATGAAGCATATATTCATTTTACTCATTCGCTTTTATCAACGATTTATTTCCCCTTTAAAACCGCCAACATGCCGCTTTTATCCAACTTGTTCTCATTATGGATTAGAAGCTATTCGTCGCTTCGGTGCGCTTAAAGGAGGCTATTTAACAATAAAACGCATTTTAAAATGCCATCCGTTTCATCCCGGTGGATTTGATCCTGTACCAGAGAAAGAGGAAAAATAATTGCCCTTTCTCTTTTTTTTCGGTATGATAAACGATGTAAATCGTAATAATTACGTTTTAAGAAAGGAGAATAATATGATGAAAGTTCCTGTCACCGTATTAAGTGGGTATTTAGGCTCTGGGAAAACAACGTTGCTTAATCATATTTTAAACAATCGGGAAGGATTAAAAATTGCTGTCATCGTCAATGACATGAGCGAGGTCAATATTGATGCCGAACTCATTCAACAAGGTGGCTTTTCACGCACCGAAGAAAAACTTGTACAAATTCAAAACGGCTGTATTTGCTGTACGCTGCGGGAAGATTTAATGAAAGAAGTCAAAAAACTTGTTGATGCAGGAAACATCGATTATATCGTTATCGAATCATCCGGCATTAGCGAACCGATTCCTGTTGCACAAACGTTTACGTATATCGACGAAGAGTTTGGTATTGACTTAACATCAACTTGTCGATTAGATACGATGGTTACGGTTGTAGATGCTAATCGTTTTTGGCATGATTTCGCTTCAGGTGAAACGTTATTGGATCGTAAACAAGCGATCGATGAAACGGATACACGCGAAGTCGTTGATCTATTAATTGATCAAATTGAATTTGCGAACGTGCTTATTTTAAATAAAATCGATTGTATTTCAAAAGAAGATGCAGACGAATTAGAAACTCTTTTGCGCAAATTAAATCCAGAAGCGAAAATCATTCGGACGACATATGGAAAAGTAGCGCTCCATGATATTTTAAATACGCGCTTATTTGACTTTGAAAAAGCAAGTCAATCGGCTGGATGGATCAAAGAACTAAATGAAGAACACACACCAGAGACAGAGGAATATGGTATTTCTTCTTTTGTATATCGCCGCCGTCGACCGTTTCACCCTGAGCGTTTGATGCATTGGCTTGAACATTGGCCTGTTGAAATCGTTCGTGCAAAAGGCTTTTTCTGGCTCGCTTCGCGCAACAATATGTGTGGACTTCTTTCGCAAGCTGGACCGTCCATTATGATTCAGGGGGCTGGCGAATGGATTGCGACATATCCTCCACATGAACGTGAACGCATTTTGCAAGAAGAACAAGAATTGCGTGCAAAATGGGATGATACGTATGGTGATCGTATGACAGAACTCGTGTTTATCGGAATCGATATGGATGAACAGGAAATTTCTTCTTCACTCGATACATGCTTGTTAACGGATGAAGAAATGGGCAAAGATTGGTCAACATTTGTCGACCCACTTCCGCCATTTGTTAGTTTTTCATAGTTTTCAAATCGTAACGATTACGATATAATAAAACGAGAGAAAAGGATGTTTTCTGTTTTTCAGAGACATCCTTCTTTTTGGAAGGAGGAAAAAAATGAGGTTGAACATCATTTTATCAATCATTCTTACGATCACACTAACATTATTTGGATGTAATAAACAAGAACAACTAGCGCCGTCAACGACAGAGAAAACAAACAACAAACTTATCATTTATACAACTGTATACCCACTTCAAGATTTTGCTCAAAAAATCGGCGGTGAGCACGTTCAAGTGGAAAGCGTATACCCTCCTGGTGTCGATGTTCACACATATGAACCGACAGCAAAAACGATGCAACAAATCGCAGATGCTGACGCTTTCATTTACATCGGTCAAGGCATGGAAGGATTTGTTGAACGCATCGTCAAAACGCTAGAAAATGAGCGAGTCAAGTTCGTGGAAGCAACCGCAGGAATGGATTTACTTCGATCCAATCATACTCATGAAGATGAGCATGCTCACGAAAACGAACATGCGCATGAAGATGAACAAAAAGACGAACATGATCACGGAGATGTAGATCCTCACGTTTGGCTGGATCCGATTTATTCCATTCAAATGGCTGAAACAATTAAACAAACACTAATAGAACTAAAACCTGAGGCGAAACAAGATTTTGAACAAAACTTTGCTTCGTTAAAACAGCAGCTTGAACAGCTCGATAGCCAGTTTCAACAATTGATAAAAGACGCGAAAACAAAAGAAATTCTTGTTGCTCATGCCGCATACGGCTATTGGGAAAAACGATACGGCTTAAAACAAATAAGCGTAACGGGGCTATCACCAACAAACGAACCTTCACAAAAACAACTCGCTTCAATCATCAAGAAAGCAAAAGAACATAATATACGCTATATCTTTTTTGAACAAAACGTGACATCCAAAATTGCTGAAGTTGTAAAAAATGAAGTTGGTGCTGATGTGCTCATTCTTCATAATTTAGAAGCTCGTACAAATGATGATATCGCAAATAGCAAAGATTACTTTGCCATTATGAATGACAATATATCGGCATTAAAAAAAGCACTACAATAAGCGATCGTAACGGTCGCTTATTTTTTTGCATATTTTTTCTCTTTTCACATCAAACTATGAAACGACAATGTATGGAAAGGAATGAACATTTCGGTATGGATCACGTATTAACAGCAAGAACGCTCTTTGGAACAACGATGGCGTTTCACATTATTTTTGCGACGCTCGGAGTTGGTATTCCGCTTATGATTTTATTAGCTGAGTTGCTATATCAAAAAACAAAAGACAATGACTATGCACTCATGGCAAATCGTTGGACGAAAGCGCTTGCCATTTTGCTTGGCGTAGCAATCCCGTCTGGAACGATTGCGGGCGTACAACTTTCTCTTTTATGGCCAGGGTTTATGGAAGTGATCGGCAAAGTGATGGCACTCCCATTTCAAATTGAAATTTATGCGTTTTTCGTTGAAGCGTTGTTTTTATCCATTTACGTATATGCCGCTAACCGCATTTCTCCAACGATGCGCATCGTGAGCTTGACGTTTGTTGCCATTGGGGCAGCCGCTTCTGCCATTTTAATTACGAACGTACATGCCTTTGAAGGTACGCCGACAGGCTTTCGGATCGAAAACGGACAAATTGTCGACGTCGACCCATGGAAAGCGTTTTTTAATCCGAGCTTCGCAGTTACAGCTACACACGTTGTTTTATCAGCTTATATGACCGGAGCTTTTACGATCGCTTCCATCGCTGCCTATAAGATGTTGAAAAATAAACATAACGAGCGCATTCAGCTTTTTCATAAAAAAGCACTGATGCTCGGGTTAACAGTCGGTGGTGTGTTTTCTCTATTAACGGCGATCAACGGGCATGAATCAGCGCAACTCCTTCATGAGTATCAACCTGAAAAATTAGCCGCTGCCGAAGGATTGTTTGAGACACAGTCGCACGCCCCCCTCGTTATCGGTGGTTTTACAGATCGCGAAACACAAACGGTAAAATGGGGTATTGAAATTCCGTGGCTACTTAGCTTTTTAGCTGGTAATCGCTTCGATACTGTCGTTATTGGTTTAAATGATTTTCCTGAAGAATGGTGGCCTCCGTTATTCGTCCATACACTTTTTAATGCAATGGTCGGGATTGGCATGTTTCTTCTTCTCCTTTCGATCGTCGGATTCATTTGGCATCGAGTAAAAAAACAACACATATTTCCGAACTGGTTTATGTGGACGATCGTTACCGCCGGTCCCCTCGCCCTTCTCGGCATTGAATTTGGTTGGATTTTTGCTTGCACAGGCAGGCAACCGTGGGTTATTTATCGCATGATGACAACTGCAGAAGCTGTGACTCAATCAACAAATTTAGGAACACTTTTTCTTTTATTTACGTCCATTTACGTATTTTTACTTGTAGCCGTCGTGCTCGTCTTACGTTCGTACTTCCGCCGTCACCCGATTGAACAACATTTATCGACACACATGTAGAAAGGAGCAAGATCATGACAGATGAATTAATTGCTATTTCGATTTTATGGGGATTTATTTTTATTTACGCCGTCATGGCGACGATGGACTTTGGAGCTGGTTTTTGGTCGATGGTATATATGAACCGCCCTCAAACGAAAGCGACGAAAATTGCCAATCGATATTTGTCACCGACATGGGAAGTGACAAATGTATTTATCGTCGCGATCGTCGTGGCGCTCGTTAGCTTTTTTCCAGGAGCCACGTTTATGCTCGGCACGATTTTACTCATTCCTGGAAGCATCATTTTACTTTTGCTCACTATTCGCAGTGCGTTTCTCGTTTTTTCACACGTTGCTCCTAAGTATGAAAAAGTGCTCGTTTACATTTCTGGTATAAGCGGTTTGCTTATTCCAGCCTTTTTAATTAGCGTCTTACCCATTACACATGGATCTTTCGTTGAAACGGTTAATGGCGTCAGTCACCTTCGTCTAGACCGTCTATTTACAAGCCCACACGAATATGCATTCATTGCCTTTGCTATAACAAGCACACTTTTTCTTTCTTCACTTTTATTAGCGGATTACTCGAACGAAGCAAACGAAACCGAAGCCTATGCGATTTATCGTCGCGATGCGCTCATTATCGGGCCATTTGCTCTCCTCTCTTCAATTTTAATTATGATCACGATGCGAAGCGAAGCGCGTTGGTTGTATGATGGGATGATTGCGTATTGGCCATGGCTTGCTGCTTCTGTCGCACTATTTCTCGTGGCTGGTTTAGCTCTTTTTCTTCCTTCATGGAGAAAGAAAAACGGACGTGGGATGCCCCGCCTTGCAGTTGTAGCAATCGTATTACAGTATTTTTGTGCAAGTTACGCATATGGAAAAGCTCATTTACCATATATGATTTATCCAGATGTAACAATCGAGTCTGGATTTACGCATCCGAATACGTTTCGTGCCCTTTTTGTGACATATATCGTCGGCTTTGCAATTTTATTTCCAGGATTCATTTATTTTTGGCGGCTGTTTATGAAAGACCGGCGGTATGTAGCAAATGATGAAAAATAATGATTGCAAATGTTGAAATTTTTCGCTATAGTTTTAAACGTAAACCTTTTTCGTACAATATATTGTGATAAAAAATAAAAATAATAACTATATATTGAAACCGACAAGTGAAGGTGTCCAAGCGGACTTAATAGGGAATCTGGTGCGAATCCAGAACTGTCCCCGCAACTGTGTGCGCAGACGAAATGGAAACAACACCACTGTATATGTCAGCTTTTCAGGCGCATATATGGGAAGGAATCCAAAGTAGGAAGAAGCGCAAGTCAGGAGACCTGCCTTCCTTGTATCGTTTCATATTCTTCGGGGATTGAGAAGATGAAACGATGGTGAAAGCATGCCTTTTTCCATCGTTTCATCCGCTCAACTAGAGCGGATTTTTATTTTTAGGGGAAGGGATGTTACATGATGCACGTAAAAGAAAAAACGGAAATGAATGAAGAGACGGTTCGAACTTTGTTATTTCATATTTTTAAAGACTTTCCACACTTATCAAGTGAGCGATACATCGAGCGTACGATACGGTCACTGACGTATACAAAATCATACGATGACATAATGAACAAACTTATTTTAAATGCACTTGACGAAATCACGGTAGAACAGCCGGATTGGACGTTTGTTGCAGCTCGTCTCTATTTGCAACAGTTATACGACGAAGCAGCTATAAATCGCGGCTATGATCGATCCGAAACATATGGCTACTTTTATGAGTTGCAAACACAGCTCGTTGATCTTGGGATTTACGATCCTTTTGTACTCGAACGATATACGAAAGAAGAACTACAAGAAGCAGGGACATGGATCGATCCGAAAAAAGACGAGCTATTTACATACATCGGGTTAAAAACGCTCGTTGATCGCTATTTAGCAAAAGGATATAACGGCGAAATTTATGAATTGCCACAAGAGCGTTTTCTAACGATCGCCCTCACGCTCATGGTGAATGAAGATAAATCCAAACGAATGGATTTAGTAAAAGAAGCCTATTGGGCGCTATCGAATCAATACATGACTGTGGCTACACCAACTTACGCCAATGCAGGAAAGTCTTACGGACAATTATCAAGTTGTTTTATTGATACAGTCGATGACAGTTTAATCGGCATTTATGAATCAAATACAGACATCGCTCGTTTATCTAAAGGCGGTGGCGGAATTGGTGTATATTTAGGAAAAATTCGCGCGCGCAACTCGGATATTAAAGGATTTAAAGGTGTATCGTCTGGTGTCATTCCATGGATGCGTCAATTAAACAATACGGCTGTATCGGTGGATCAACTTGGTACGCGTCAAGGGTCTATTGCTGTATATTTAGATGTTTGGCATAAAGATATTTTCTCTTTCTTAGATGCAAAATTAAACAATGGGGACGAACGTCAGAAATGTCATGATTTATTTTACGGCGTATGCATTCCAGACTTATTTATGGAGCAAGTCGAAAAACGTGGCGATTGGTATTTGTTCGATCCACACGAAGTGAAAAAGGTAATGGGTTGGAAAGATAAAAACGGCAATCCGCTTGGTCTTGAAGATTTTTACGATGAAGAGCGAGGTCATGGCTCCTTCCGTGAAAAATATGAGGAGTGTGTCAATCATCCTCAGTTAAGCAAAGAGCACGTGCCTGCCATTGAAATTATGAAGCGCATTTTAAAATCACAATTAGAAACAGGAACACCTTATATGTTTTACCGTGATGAAGCAAATCGAATGAACCCAAACAAACATACAGGAATGATTTATTCAAGTAATTTATGTACGGAAATTATGCAAAATATGAGCCCAACAACTATAACAAAAGAATATACACAAGATGGCGAAATTATTGTTCATAAAAAACCGGGCGATTTTGTTGTCTGCAACCTATCTAGTATTCATCTTGCTCGTGCCGTACAAGATAATGTATTAGAACGGCTCATTCCGATTCAAGTGCGCATGTTAGATAACGTGATTGATTTAAACGAAGATCGGATTGAAGTGTTGCAAGCGGTGATGACAAATAAAAAGTACCGTGCCATCGGTCTAGGGGCATTTTCTTGGCATCATTTATTAGCGTTAAAAGGGATTAAATGGAATAGCGAAGAAAGCGTACGACTTGCTGATCAATTGTTCGAAAAAATCGCTTATTTAACGATTCAAGCAAGCATGGAATTGGCAAAAGAAAAAGGAGTTTATCCAGCGTTTAAAGGATCGGATTGGCATACAGGAGCGTATTTTGAGTTGCGTGACTATCATTCACATGATGATTTAGATTGGGACGGTTTAAAACAACAAGTCATGAAACATGGTATTCGCAACGGTTATTTAATGGCGCCTGCGCCAAATGCTTCGACTTCCGTTTTAGCCAATGGAACCGCATCATGCGACCCTGTGTTTAACCGTTTATACTTTGAGGAAAAGAAAAATTACAAGATTCCTGTGACTGTGCCAGATTTAAGTCCAAAAACGTATTGGTATTATACAAATGCCTATGAAGTCGATCAAAAAATGAGTATTCGTCAAAATGCAGCAAGACAAAAACATGTCGATCAATCGCTAAGCTTTAATCTATATGTCTATAATACAATCAAAGCCAAAGATCTGCTTGATTTACACCTAACCGCATGGAAAGAGCGTTTAAAATCAACGTATTACGTTCGTAGTACCGCCGTAACAATTGAAGAATGCGATGTTTGTTCATCGTAGGAGGAAAAAATATGAACGTTCTCATTTGCTATACATCGAAAACAGGAAACACGAAAGAAGTCGCTTTGTTGATTGAGGAAGCTTTTCATTCACATGGACATGCCGTGAAAACGATGAATATTGACCATGTTTTTGCTATCGAATCACTCATCCATGAAGCGCATCTCCTTCTATTCGGTTCGTACACATGGGGAAATGGACAACTTCCACATGAAATGAGGAGAATGCTTCGTTTTCTTATTAAAGAACGAAAACTTACTCTGCCTCCTGTTGCGCTATTTGGTACAGGAGATCAAATGTGGCCATATTATTGCCGTGCAGTTGATGAAATGGCATACCATCTACGAAAAGTCACACCGGTACTTGGCATACTGAAAATTGAGCAATCGCCACGCGGACATCAACAACATTTGCCGGCTTTGTTCGTACAACGACTACTAGAGGAGGTCGAACATTTTGTTATTGACGAAAGTAAAGTTGTTGGAACCGTCGCATCCAAATAAGGCAACAAGCATTATCAACGGAAAAGCAAGCGGCATTTTAAACTGGAATGATATTAAGTATAGTCACTTTTATGACATATATAAAATGCTGCTCGCAAACTTTTGGACGCCATTTGAAATTAACATGTCTGACGATATTAAACAATGGCACACGTTAAGCGAGCGAGAGCGCGATGCGTTTTTACACATTATCGGCTTACTTTCGATTTTAGACTCTGTTCAACCGAACTTTATTGGAGCAATGAAAGAATATATTACCGATCCGAGCGTCAAAGCGATTTTTTCGATTATCGAACAGCAAGAAGTGGTACATAATCAGTCGTACTCATACGTTCTTGCCTCGATCGAAAAATTATCCGAGCAACATCGCGCCTTTGAAATGGCGCGTACGAATCCGCACATTTATAAACGAAATGAGCACGTTATTCGCGTATATGAAGCATTTCGTGAACAACCGACTGTTGAAACATTTTGCCGAGCCCTTGTCGCTTCACTCGTATTAGAAGGAATTAATTTTTACTCTGGTTTCGCCTTTTTTTACAATTTAGCTAGAAACCATAAAATGTTAAAAACATCAACAATGATTAGCTATATTAATAAAGATGAGCTATGCCATAGCTACTTTATTTCTCAACTCGTACGCGCTGTGTTATGGGAAAATCCATATATTGATGAAGATGGAGCGTTTTCTGCGTGGATATATGACTATATCGACGAAGCCATTCGTTACGAAACAGAATGGTCGCGCTTTGTGTTGCGCGATATAGATGGCATTGATGTCATCGAAATGGAGAAATATATTGAATATCTTGGAAATAAACGATTGCGTATGCTCGGCTTAGATGATCGATACTATGCAGATGAAAATAGTATGCCTTGGATTCGCGTCTTTAGCGATGAAAATGTGAACTTAGGCAAAACGGACTTTTTCGAAGCCCGTCCACGTTCATATACAAAAACAACAGATATTAATGGGTTTGACGAATTGTAAAAAACCGGGTAACCTACCCGGTTTTTTTACAATATGTTTCACTTGTAAACGTAACATAAGATAAATGATTTTTCATTATATCATATATTCGGATTGTTTTCGGTTTTTGACCGAAATGATTTTCAAATTGTTGAGATGCATCTAATGAAGAAATATGATCAACAACAAAAACATTCATACATGATGGTACAACTCCTATGTGAGACGTACATGATGCGGTAATAAAGGCATCACGAGCACCTAATATGTGAACAAAAGACTGATCGTTCGCAACGAAACGAAGCAAGTAATCCGTCATTTGTGCAATCGTTTTATAATATGTAACGGGAGAATCACAAGAAGCGATCGAAAACGATGATGTTGCCCGTTCAATTCCTTTTAGCAACGTAAGTGATGAACGATGAGGTGAACATATGCTGTAATGATAAGCTAACACTTCATTCAAAAACGATTGCCACAATGTCATCTCACTTCCCCCATTTGCTGAATGACGGATTGGATGGAACTCCATGAACGTTTCACAAAATAAATTGGCTTATGTTGGTCTTTTGCTTTTTGTTTAATGACTTTCGCTAAATTATGGTTAATATAATCCGTCATAACAAATACCATATCAACGTGCTCAGGAATTTGTCGTTTCACCATATTCACTTTCCTGCCATCTAAATGAATAATCTCCTTAAATCCTGAGTTTTTTAATTTATCGGTAATGTTTCCTAAATGATCTGCTCCAACAACTAATAATGATGACATGTAACTCCCTCCAAATTTTTTTATATTCCATAATCTCATTCTAATTGAGAATGATTATCTATGTCAATATTATTGATAAAAATTCTCAATAATATTGCTCATTTTTTCATGTTATGTCTTGCCAATGTTTTGTCTACACTAACATCAGCATAAAGAAAGGAGGAAATAATCATGGCAAAAGATGTACTTTGTGAAGTGCAAAACTGCCAGTTTTGGTCGCAAGGCAACCGATGTAGTGCAGACGCCATTTACGTCGTAAGCCATGCAGGTGCAACAGCAACGAGCTCGACAGAAACAGACTGTAAAACGTTCCAACCGAGCGAATAATTAAACACCCCTTGCCTGTCGCAAGGGGTTTTCCAATTTTTCGACGTTAAAAACAATGAATAGACACATTTTTTTAAAATTATCGCCACAGTTTTGCAACATTTCTATCATCTCTTTCTCACGTGTTAAGGTTACTCTTATACATAGTAAAATACTTAACATGTTGGAGGGGGACTTATGAGCGATGTGCTTTTGTTAAGCCGTTTTCAATTTGCAATTACAGTTTTTTATCACTTTTTATTCGTTCCGTTAACCATTGGGCTTATTGTTTTGCTTGCGTGGATGGAAACGCAACATGTGCGAACAAAAAATCCGCTTTATCGACAAATGGCAGACTTTTGGGGGAAACTATTTGCCATTAACTTCGTTCTCGGTGTAGTCACAGGTATCACGATGGAATTTCAATTCGGAACAAACTGGTCTGAGTATTCGAAATATATGGGGGATATTTTCGGATCTCCTCTCGCCATTGAAGCGCTCGTTGCTTTCTTTTTAGAATCAACATTTATGGGCATTTGGCTGTTCGGAAAAGATAAAATTTCACCGAAACTTCGTGCCTTTTCAATTTGGATGGTTGCAATCGGTACAAACATTTCAGCACTTTGGATTATTACAGCAAACGGTTTTATGCAAAATCCCGTTGGGTATATTGAAAGAAATGGACGTATCGAACTACAAAACTTTTGGGAAGTTGTAACAAACCCATATGCTTGGCATATGTTTGTACACACTGTTGTCAGCTGTTATATCGTTGGGGCATTTTTTGTCATGGCGGTTAGCGCATGGCATTTATTGCGTAAACAACATGTCGAGTTTTTCAAAAAATCGTTTAAATACGGACTCATTTTAGGACTAATCGCAGCAACAGCGACACCATTTATTGGTCATAAATCAGCATCGTTTGCAGCAAAAATGCAACCAGCTAAAGGTGCAGCGCTTGAAGCGGTTTGGGAAACAAAAGAAAGTTTACCATTTCACATTATTCAAATTCCCGACCCAGAAAATGAGCGAAATATCGTTGAATTTTTAACAATTCCAAAGCTCGGTAGCTATTTTTACACACATTCGTTTGATGGAAAAGTCGTTGGATTTGATCAAATTCCAAAAGATGAACGTCCAAATGTTAACATCGTCTTTTATTCATTTCGTTTAATGGTCGCACTCGGTTTATATTTTGTCGCTCTATTTTGGTACGGATTTTACTTATATCGCAAAAATAAATTAGTGGAATCACGACGTTTCCTAAAACTTGTGATGTATTCTGTGTTACTGCCGTATGTGGCTATTAATGCTGGATGGGTTGTTGCTGAAGTTGGTCGCCAACCTTGGACAGTGTACGGATTAATGCGCACAGCTGAAGCCGTATCACCAATTTCACTTTCGCAAATCATTTTCTCACTTGTCAGCCTCGTTTTATTTTATACCATCTTGCTTATTGCTGACGTGTACTTAATGTTAAAGTATGCGAAAAAGGGACCATACACAACCACAGCTACGAAAGGTGGGGAAGTTCAACATGTCTCATGAAACAGTGGCGATCATTTGGTTTGGTCTATGGGGACTCATTTGGACGGTGTACTTCGTTTTAGATGGATATACGCTAGGCACGGGGATGTTGTTTCCGTTTTTAACGAAAAATCGACAAGAGCGAAATCAACTCCAAGAAGCTGTCGGACCGTTTTGGGGTGGCAATGAAGTATGGTTAATTACAGCTGGCGGAGCTACATTCGCTGCATTTCCTGCTGTTTATGCTGACTTATTTAGCTTCTTATATACGCCGATGATGCTTATTTTATTCGCGCTCTTTTTCCGTGCTGCTGGATTGGAATTTATGCATAAAGACGATTCACCTCTTTGGCAAAAAAGCTGGAAATGGGCATTTACAATTAGCAGTTTTGCTTTAGCACTTTTATTTGGCGTTGCATTTGCGAATTTGTTTTACGGCTTAAAAATTGGTCCATCCGGATATGAAGGAACGTTGTTCACTTTGCTTCATCCGTACGGTCTTTTAGGTGGCTTATTATTTATTAGCTTATTTGCTGTCTCTGGTGCCTTATGGGTCATGCTAAAAACAGTTGGAGATGTAGCAGAGCGTGCCTATAAAGTGGCCCGTCCAGCTTCCGTTGTTGCAACGGTCGTATTATCTCTTTTCTTCGTTGCAACGAGCAATCGTACGCCGCTATTTAACAACTTTACGAAAGCACCAATTCTTTGGATTGTACCAGCACTAGCTTTTGTATGTGCATTGCTCATGCTATTGTTCGTCTGGCAAAGACGAATTGGACTTGCGTTTACAAACATTTGTTTGACAATTTTCACACTTATGGCAACTGGTTTTATCGGCATGTTCCCAAATATGCTTCCTTCGCGCATCAACGATGAATATAGCACGACGCTTTTTGAAGCAGCAGGAAGTGAATTGAACTTAAAAATTATGCTCGGCGTCGCTATTGTCATGGTACCGATCGTCGTGGGCTATCAACTTTGGAGCTATAAACTGTTCAAAGAAAAAATTACGAAAGAAACAGCAAAAGGATATCAATAAATGAAGAGAGAGGAGGCTTGTTACGCCTCCTCTACCCATGTTTTTAGCTTATGGCGCATCAGTTTGTTTGTGGCATTGCGCGGCAGATGGTCAACGATATAAATTCGCTTTGGAACTTTATATTTAGCCAATTTACTCATACAAAACAACTTTAATTGTTCTTCCGTTGCTGTTTGGTCATGTAATACAACAAAGGCATGCGGCACTTGTCCCCATGTTTCATCGGCAACTCCAATGACACCTGCTTCTTTTACTGCCTTATGTTCCGAAAGTACCGACTCAATTTCAGCAGGATATACATTTTCTCCCCCAGAAATAATTAAATCTGAACGACGGTCAAGAACATATAAAAATCCTTCTTCGTCCATATACCCAATATCTCCTGTATATAACCAACCATCTTTTAAAACTGCATTCGTTTCCTTTTCATTTTGCCAATACCCTTTCATGACACTTGGACCTTTTACAACAATCTCTCCTACTTCATTTGCATTCATTTGCCGTCCGTCTTTTTCGATGCGAATGCTCATATGAAACAGGGGTTTTCCTGCCGAACCATGTTTATGACGAGCATCTGGAGGTAATGTAGCCACTTGAGAAGCGGTTTCTGTCATACCATACGTTTGATATACAGGTATGTTCCAGTCGGCACACGATTGCAATAATGGCTGCGAAACAGGTCCTCCTCCCACAAGCATACAGCGGAATGACGAAGGATACGGCTCATTTAGTTGTTGAGTCATTTGTTGCACCATTGTGCTCACAGCGGACATCATCGTAACTTTCCCTTGGCAAATCAGTTCATTCACGCGTTTCGCATCAAACGACGGCATAATATAAACCCCCATGCCATAAATGACACTCCGCATTAAAATCGACAAACCACTAACATGAAAAAACGGAACAGCCGCAAGCCAACAATCATTTTCATTCAATCCAAGGTTTAAAGCAGAACCAATCGCACTCCACCAATGATTTCCATACGTTTGCATAACACCTTTTGGTTTTCCTGTCGTCCCTGATGTATACATGATGGTTGCTACATCATCAAGATTGTACATCGTTTGCCATTCTCCATCTCGTTCACCGAATGTCATAAATTCGTTCCATTCAATTGCTCGTTCATCCGGAAACGACTCATCACAAATGACGAAACGTGCTCCGCTATGTTCTAGTTGCCACTTCACTTCTTCAACAGATAAACGTACATTTTGTAACAAAACAATTGCACCAATATAATGAAGGGCGTGAATAACTTCGACCATATGTACACTATTTTTCATCAAAACGGCTACAACGTCTCCTTTTTTTACACCAAGATATGCAAATTGCCTTGCTCGTTTTACCGTCCGCTTATGGAGCTCAGCAAATGAAATCTCTTGCGTATCATCATATAGCGCCACGCGATCCGGAGTTAAATATGTACGTTGACGTAACCAATTTGGGATCATCTTCACACCACCTTCAAAAAAACAGCTTGATGTGCATACATCAAGCTGTTTTTATTTTTACGGAAAACGTGGAAACTGCTTAAAGTCCGGTTTCCGTTTTTCTTTAAATGCATCGCGTCCTTCTTTTGCCTCATCTGTCGTATAGTAAAGAAGCGTCGCATCTCCGGCAAGTTGTTGAATGCCTGCAAGTCCATCTGTATCTGCATTAAACGCGGCTTTTAAGAAACGAATAGCTGTCGGGCTTTTCTCTAAAATTTCTTCCGCCCATTTCACCGTTTCTTCCTCTAACTGTTCAAGCGGAACAACTTTATTGACTAATCCCATTTCTAACGCTTCTTGTGCATTGTATTGACGACATAAATACCAAATTTCACGCGCTTTTTTATGACCGACAATACGCGCTAAATAACCAGCACCGTACCCACCATCAAAGCTACCCACTTTCGGTCCTGTTTGTCCAAAAATCGCGTTGTCTGCTGCAATCGTTAAATCACATACGACATGCAACACATGGCCGCCACCAATCGCATAACCTGCAACCATCGCAATGACAGGCTTCGGAATAACACGAATTAAACGTTGCAAGTCTAATACGTTTAAGCGTGGGATTTGATCGTCCCCCACATATCCACCATGTCCCCGCACTTTTTGATCGCCACCCGAGCAAAACGCTTTGCCGCCTGCCCCTGTTAAAATGATGACACCAATATTTGCATCGTCACGCGCATACGCAAACGCATCAATTAATTCCATGACCGTCTTTGGACGAAATGCATTATGTACTTCGGGACGATTAATTGTAATTTTTGCGATTCCATTGTACGTTTCGTACAAAATATCTTCATATTCCCTCTCTTTTACCCATTCAATCGCCATGCAATAAACCTCCTCTTAACACAAATTGTTGAACAAGCGTACCAAAACGCTCACGCTGCTCCATATGCACAACGTGCCCGGCATGCGGAACGGTAATGAGCGTTCCGTTTGGTAATAATTGTACCATTTCTGACGCAATTCGACAAAACTTTTCATCTTCTTCTCCACAAATCAACAATGTTGGCATATGTAATTGATGCAACGTCTCCCACCAAGAAGGTTGTGCGCCTGTCCCCATTCCTCGTAAACTGTTGGCTAATCCAATCGCTGTATGTTGTAATCGTTCTTCTCGCAACCTTTGTTGCACATCTTTTGGCAATCGTTGAAGCGAAGAAAATAAAGGGATTTTCTCCCATTTATCAACAAACGATGCAACCCCATGTTGTTCAATAAACTGCGCTAATCGTTCATCTTCTTCGCGACGTTTCATTCTTTCTTTTTCCGTTTTTAGACCGGGAGAGCTACTTTCTAATATGAGCGTTTGAACATACTGCGGATAAAGAACCGCAAATGTGAGCGCAAGTCGCCCCCCCATGGAATATCCTAATATATGCGCTTTTTTTATTTCTAATTGTTCAAATAATATAGCAATATCTTTTGCGATGATCTCGATGTCATATCGCTGTACAGCTGAAGGAGCATCCGTTCGTCCGTGACCGAGAATGTCAATGGTGACGCATTGCATATGTTGGCTCCAAGTTGAAATAAACGGATGCCACGTTTGGCAGCTACCGGTAAATCCGTGTAGTAACAACAGCGGTTGTCCACTTCCATACATTTCTACATAATACGTTTGCCCTTGAACGACAAACTTCATGCTCATTCCCCTTTATTCAACAAGTTGGACATTTCCTGGGAAACATCTTTCCACAATTTCCGGTGAATTTTGACATTATATTCACGTGATGTCGGAACTTCAATGACGTTTAATGTCGGACGTGAAAGGGCGTGCGTCACTGCCCGTCGAAAATGTTCCCACGTCTCTACTTTTTCATAATGTCCATCATACATATTTACGACATGCTCAAACGATAAATCGGTCGGCGTACCAAATAATCGTTCAAAATGTTTTGGTTCATTCGCTTGTGGCAAGAACGAAAAAATGCCCCCACCGTTATTGTTTAGCACGATGATGGTCGCATGCAGCTTTTGTAATTTTGCTGCCAACAAACCATTTAAATCGTGATAAAATGACAAGTCACCGATAACTAACACAAGTGGTTGAGCAACGTAGCTTGCCCCTAGAGCGCTTGATACAACTCCGTCAATCCCATTTGCCCCGCGGTTCGCTAGTAAGCGAATTCGTTTATGCGATGACATAAAGAACGTATCTGCATCACGAATGGGCATGCTATTCCCAACGTAAAGCATCGCTTCATCTGGTAATAGCTGAGCAAGTTCAATAAATATTTTCCCTTCAAACATATCCATTTCTTCTTCTGCTTTCAACAAAATTTGTTTTGCACGTTCATTCATGTGTTGCCACTGTCTTATCCATTGCGTCGAACGAAAGGAGTTTGAAGCACGTTGAGCCAAATCATAACAAAATTGAACCTCATTCGCTTCTATCAGTACTTGAAGCGACAACGTTGGATCACGCCATTGTCCAGCTTCATCGACAACCATCTGTTTGATTTGTTTATGCTCCTGCAACCAAATATAAAGCGATTTGGATATAGGCATCGCTCCGAAACGAATAACAACATCCGGAACAAATTGATTCGCAAACACTTCATTTTTTAACATCGCATCATACGATTCAATAATAACTTGTTTCTCATGTGTACCTGTTCGCAATGGAGAAAGAGGATCTGCTAAAATAGGGTATTGCAATGCTTCTGCTAACCTCACAACTGCGTCAGAAAACCCTTCGATATGCAAATCTCCACATATAATGACCCCTTTTTCGACACCACTCAACTCCGCATACAACTCATCGATCATTTCTTCACAAAGATGCTTGCTTCCTTTGTACACCGAGCGGGACGAAGAAGATGGCGAAAACAGCGACGGCTCATCGATCTTCGGAACGAGCGGTTCACGCAAAGGCACATTAATATGAACTGGCCCTTTTGGAACAGACGATGCAACACATACTGCACGAGCAGCGACCATTTCTGCATAACGAAGCATTCGCTCGTTTCCTTCTGGAAGCGCCATATCAACAAACCATTTTACATACGGACCGTATATATGCAACTGATCAATTGCTTGCGGGGCACCGACATCACGTAGTTCATGAGGACGGTCGGCCGTAATCACAACAAGCGGAACACGTGCATAATAAGCTTCAACGATTGCTGGATAATAATTTGCTACTGCTGTTCCTGATGTACAAACAAGAGCAACAGGCTTTCCAGAAGCTTTCGCCATACCTAACGCAAAAAAAGCCGCAGAACGTTCGTCAATATGAACATGAATATTTAGCACCGGATGTTCAGCCATGACCATTGCAAGAGGGGTAGAGCGAGATCCTGGACTAATTACAACTTGTTGAACGCCCATATGAGCTAATTGGTTAACAAATGCTGCAACATATGCCGTCATTTCACTCATCCTCGTCCCCCCTCTAACGCTAATAACATCGGCTTGAACTTTACATTCGTTTCCTCGTATTCACTATGTGGATCAGAATGAGCAACAATGCCACACCCAGCAAACAAGTGTGCCTCGTTGTCTCCAAGCAACGCAGAACGAATCGCTACCGCAAACTCTCCATTTCCATTCGCATCAACCCAACCGATTGGAGCGGCGTACCATCCACGATCAAGTGGCTCAATCTCCCGAATCGTCTGTACCGCCTTCTCCTTCGGAAATCCCCCGAGTGCAGGGGTTGGATGAAGCCGTTCAACGAGTGAGAAAATCGAAATCCCTTCCCTCGTTTTTGCCTGAACAGGTGTATATAAATGTTGAATATGTCTCATTTTTAAAAGGGTCGGTTCACTCGGAACGAAAACTTCGGTACATACCTCATTCATCGCTTGTTCAATCATGTTGACAACAAATGCATGTTCACGGCGATTTTTATCGTCTTGAAGCAACCAACGTCCAAGTTCTTCATCTTCTTTGATCGTATGCCCACGGCGAATTGATCCCGCCAAACAAGCTGTTTCACACATGTGCCCGTTCTTTCTCACAAGTTGCTCCGGAGAAGCCCCAATGAAGCAAGTAGAGCCATTTTCAAAAGCAAAAATGTAGCTCATCGGTTGTTGTTCTCGTAAAGCACGTAACACATAAGAGCGATCAATTCGATGAGAAAAAGAAAGAAATAATTCACGTGCTAAAACGACTTTCTCAATCATTCCACTTTGAATGAGATCCGTTGCATGATGAACAGCACGGATCCATCGGTCACGTGCGACTTCCTCTTTTTCGACAACGTCAGTACGATGCCATTCACTCTCACCACGTATGTGGAATAAGGAATCGATCATTTCTTCGAGCTGACCGAGCGATTCATGAACAACATTAATTGTTAACCATGTTTCATCTCGCTGCTTCGTTAACAAGAATGTAGGTACAACAAATTGGGCAGCAGGATATTCACTCCAATGTTCATCCGACTGTTTCAGCGGGTCAAAGGAAAATCCTCCGAACATCAGTGGTCCTTGGCCTTCGATGAAAGCGCCTTCTACAATTTGTTTCCATTCTCGTTCAACTTCACGAAACCGCTTTTTCGTCTTTTCTTCGCTTTTTATAACGTGCGCATGACCTAGTCCAACAAACGTTCGTTCGTACAAGCAATCTGACCAATAAAAACGTTGTCCATGAAATAACGTTTCACCCGCAGCGAAAAAATCAAGCGGATCGATTTGCTCCATTTTTATAGTGACACTAACCATATGCTGTTTCTTCTTCAATACATCACGCAATTGGTCAATAACTTTGTTTTGATATAAAGTAACCACCTTTTATCACGCCTATACTTAAACTTTTTGTCCCTTTTTCATTATAATATTGTTTTTTAGAGATAGGAAACAATTTATATTGTCAAGACATTGACACATTTTCCCCACTTCCCTAAACTTATTGTGAACGACATTTTACTTAAAGGAGAAGAATAGTATGCCAACACCAGTACGTTCAAATACTCAAACGGTTCATTATAAACGAGACTGGCGTGTTTGGTGGCGATTATTGCGTCCACATACGCTTACTGCAGCGTTCGTTCCTGTTTCCATTGGTACTGTGCTTGCAGTAGATGAAACGCCGATTCACTTCCCCTTATTTTTTGCCATGCTCGTAGCATCATTATTTATCCAAGCAGCGACAAATATGTTTAACGAATATTACGACTATAAACGTGGACTAGATACACCTGAATCCGTCGGAATTGGTGGAGCGATTGTCCGCGATGGTATCTCTCCAAAAACGGTTTTACTACTTGCTTGGTCTTTTTTCGCTATTGCTATGCTACTTGGTGTTTATATTTGCGTCAATAGCAGTTGGTGGCTAGCGGTGATCGGTACCATTTGCATGGCAGCAGGATATTTTTACACAGGTGGGCCTGTTCCGATCGCATATACCCCATTTGGTGAATTGGCAGCAGGCTTTTTTATGGGACTTACCATTATTTTAATTTCATTTTTTATTCAAACGGGCACAATTACATCGACGCCTATTCTTGTTTCTGTTCCCATCTCTATTCTAGTCGGCGCTATTTTATTAGCCAATAACATTCGCGACTTAGAGGGGGACAAAAAAAGCGGTCGAAAAACATTAGCCATTTTACTCGGTCGAAAACGTGCCATTTCGTTATTAGGTAGCATGTTTGTGACATCGTTTTTATGGGTTGTATTGCTTGTTTTCGTTAAAACGATTTCGCCATGGACATTGCTCGTGTTTTTAAGTGTTCCAAAAGCATGGCAAGCAACAAAAGGATTCATTGGAAAAACAAAACCGATTGACATGATGCCAGCAATGAAAGCAACAGCTCAAACGAATACACAATTTGGATTTTTACTCGTTGTCGGTCTATTTATTCATTATTGGATGCAATAATTGTTAAGAAAAACCATAGCCTTGGTGCTATGGTTTTTTCTTTTTAGTCCATACTATGCATAGTCGAATTAAAGGAGGGGTTATATTGCAACACTTATCCAATTTGCGTGAACAGCTATTACAAGAAAAGCGACAAATCATGCAACGGTTAAGACAAAATGACCATTTCGGTCTCACGCGAACATCTGCTCATGATTCGGTTGGAGAATTATCGAATTATGACAATCACCCTGCCGACAGCGGAACAGAACTATATGAACGAGAAAAAGATATTGCTTTAAATGAACATACAGAAAGAGAGCTTCGTGATATTGAACGCGCGCTACAAGCGATGGAAAATGGGACGTACGGAATTTGCCAAATATGTGGAGAAGCCATCCCTCTCGAACGTCTTGAAGCCATTCCAACGACGATGTTTTGTAAACAGCATAGTACTGATCAAGTTGTCTCACAACAGCGCCCAATCGAAGAGAGCGTTTTGTCCCCTCCATTTGGCGAATTTGTCGTCCATGAAGACATAGAAACATTTGATGCTGAAGATAGCTGGCAAAAGGTAGCTCGTTTCGGTACATCAGAAACACCTTCAGATGTTCAAGAAGATACCGTACACTATGATCGAATGTATATCGATGCAGGAGAACAAATCGGTTACGTCGAACCGCTTGACACATTTGCAGCAACAGATCTCTACGGCACAGGTATTACAATTTATCCAAACATTATTCATGAACAATATGAACAAATGCTCGATGACGAACAATTAATGTCTCCGCTTGGTGATCTTCCAGCTTACGAAAAAGATCCTTATACTTCATAAGAAAGTCCTGTGAGCATATGCTTACAGGACTGATTTTTTATTAGCGAATATGCCAAATGTCGTGGGCGTATTCTTCAATTGTGCGATCGCTTGAGAAATATCCAGAACAAGCGATATTCGTCACGCTCATTTCTAACCATTTTCTCCGATTTTCATACGCCACTCCCAACCGTTGCTGGGCATCGGCATACGATGCAAAATCGCGTAAAACAAAATATTGATCGTTGTGGGCAAGCAATGAATCGTAAATCGGTTCAAAATGATCGTACGCATCTGGAAAAAAGCCATTGACGAGCTGATTTACGACTTGATGAATCCGTTGATCATGATGATAATATTCATACGAGTGATATCCACCGTTTGCATAATAGTGCAACACTTCTTCTGCCGTCAACCCAAAAATAAACATATTGTCATGACCGACACGTTCTAAAATTTCAATATTTGCTCCATCCAGCGTCCCAATTGTCACGGCCCCATTCATCATAAACTTCATGTTTCCTGTTCCTGATGCTTCTTTACTAGCTGTTGAAATTTGTTCACTTACATCGGCAGCAGGGAAAATTTTTTCTGCCAATGAGACACGGTAATTTTCTAAGAAAATAACTTTTAACCGTCCGTTAATTTGCTCATCGCTATTCACTTTTTGTGCAACGGAATTAATTAACTTAATGATCCGCTTCGCATAATGATATCCTGGCGATGCTTTAGCTCCAAAAATAAACGTTCGTGGATGCATATCGAAATGCTCATCTTCTTTTAATCGGTTATATAAATGCATAATATGGAGTACATTTAATAGCTGTCTTTTATAGGCGTGTAATCGTTTCACTTGCACATCAAAAATCGATGAATCGTCTACAGTCACCCCTGTTTTTTCGTAAATATATTTGGCTAACTTCTGTTTATGGTCATGTTTCACTTTTGCTAATTGTTCTTGGAATGCATGATCGGTTGCATATCTTTTTAGTTGAATGAGCTGCTCAGGCTGCTTGATCCATTCTGTCCCAATGGCCTCAGTAATAAGGGAAGTGAGCCCTGGGTTTGCTTTCAACAACCAACGGCGATGTGTAATCCCATTCGTTTTATTATTAAACTTTTCTGGAAAATATTCGTAAAATAATTTCATTTCACGATGCTTTAAAATTTCAGAGTGTATTTTCGCGACACCATTCACACTATAGCTTCCTACAATGGCTAAATGGGCCATTTTGACAAGCCCATGAGCGATAATGGCCATTTCCTCGATTCTTTTCCAATCACCAGGATATCGATTCCATAAATCGCGACAAAACCGTTCATTAATTTCTTCCACAATCATATAAATTCGCGGCAATAACGGTTGGAAGATGTAAATAGGCCATTTTTCCAACGCTTCAGACAATGTTGTATGATTTGTATAAGAGATCGTATTTGTCGTAATGTGCCACGCTTCGTCCCATCCCATTCCTTCCTCATCTAACAAAATTCTCATCAGCTCTGGAATGGCTAACACAGGATGTGTGTCATTCACATGAATAGCTACGTGCCGATGAAAATGTTGTAAATGACCATATCGTTGCCTATAATCACGTACAATACTTCCAAGGCTGGCTGCAACGAGAAAATATTGCTGTTTTAGCCTTAAAATTTTTCCTTCATCGTTCGTATCGTCCGGATATAAAAATTCAGAAATGGCTTCCGTTTCTCGCTTATACTGCATGACATGTTTATGAAGCGGAAATTTCGCGGGTTCAGCACTCCATAATCGTAGCGTGTTAACAGTTGTCGTATCATACCCGATGACTGGCACATCGTAAGGAACAGCCATCACTTTTTCGACATCATAATGTCGAAATGTTAAACGCCCATCTTGTTCGTAACATTCCACTTTCCCCCAAAAATTGACCTCTACCGCTAAATCCTCTTTTTTTACTTCCCAGACGTTCCCGTGACGCAACCATTGTTCCGGGAGCTCGACTTGATAACCATTTACTATTTTTTGATCAAATAAACCGTGCTTATATCGAATGCCTTGCCCATGTCCAGGTAAGTCAAGAGAGGCAAGGGAGTCTAAAAAACAAGCAGCCAATCGACCAAGTCCTCCGTTTCCGAGACCTGCATCTATCTCTACTTCTTCAATATGAGCTAACTCAATGCCTAGCTCTTTCAGACCTTCTTCCACAACCTGTCGTATACCGAGATTCATTAAATTACTGCCTAGCAAACGACCTAACAAAAATTCAATTGACAAATAATATACTTGCTTTTTATGTTCGGCACGGTATCGTTCATTCGTTTGAATCCAATGCTTACTAATATACTCGCGAATCATATTCCCTAGCGTATTGTATTGATCAAGGACAGTCGATTCCCAAAACCGCTTCCCATACATCATTTCTAACCGCTTCAAAAACGTTTGCTTAAACTCTTCCTTATTCGTGAACATAGATGCCACTCCCAGCCATTAGTTCGTCGTATAGTTGATTGTATTTAAACGCTGATTTTGCCCAACTGTAATCCCGACTCATTGCCTGTTTCATAATTCCTTCCCATATTTCTTTTTGTTCATAAAATGAACGGGCACGCTGGATGGTATATAACATATCATGCGCATTGAAGTTTTTAAACGTAAACCCTGTTCCTTCTTTCGTAAATTCGTTAAACGGCTGCACTGTATCGTTTAATCCACCCGTTTCCCGAACGATTGGCACAGCCCCATAACGCATGGCAATCATTTGGCCGAGACCACACGGTTCAAACTTAGATGGCATTAAAAACATGTCCGCCCCCGCATAAATTTGATGTGCAAGCTGCTCCGAAAAACCAATATATACACGCACACGATTAGGATATGTCATCGCCATTTCATGAAAGAAATGTTCAAACTCCCATTCCCCTGTTCCAAGGATAATCATTTGCATATTTTCTGCTATCATTTCGTGAAATACACATTTCACTAAATCTAATCCTTTTTGTTTCGTTAACCGCGAAACAATAGCAATAACAGGAACATCTTCTTCTGATGGCAATGAAAAATGTTGTTGGAGAGCTCGTTTGTTAATACTTTTACGCGCAATTGTCGTTATATCGTACGGCACTGCAATATATGGATCTTTTTTCGGATTGTATATTTCATCGTCAATTCCATTTAAAATTCCAACTAAATGTGAACTTCTTGCTCGCAATAACCCGTCAAGCCTCTCTCCATAATATGGCGTTTGAATTTCCTCTTTATATGTTGGGCTGACCGTTGTAATCATATGCGCTGATACAAGCGCTCCTTTCATAAAGCTGACATTTCCATAAAACTCTAAATGTTCGATAGAAAAATAACGGTCGCTTAAATTTAGTAAGTCTCCTAAAATTTCGCGTGGGAAAATGCCTTGAAATTGTAAGTTATGAATCGTAAATACTGTTTTCATTCGTGCGTAAAATGAATTGTTCATATATTCTTCACGCAGCAAAAATGGAATCATACCTGTATGCCAGTCATGGCAGTGAATCACACTCGGTTGAAAATCAATGACCGGGAGGGAATCGAGCACAGCGCGACAAAAATATGAAAAACGCTCGCCGTCATCGTAATGACCATATAACGAATCTCGCTTAAAGTAATATTCATTGTCGACAAAATAATATGTAATTCCTTCATATTCCAATTGTTCAATTCCACAATATTGTCTTCTCCAACCAACGCGAACAACAAGCTCAGCAATTTTATTCATTTTTTGGCGCATATGTTGTGGAATCAAGCCATACTTCGGTAACATAACACGCACATCTGTCCCAAGCTTTTTCAACTCTTTTGGCAATGCACCAGCCACATCAGCTAAACCGCCTGTTTTTACGAATGGTACACATTCTGATACAACAAATAATACTTTCACGATTTCATCAGCGCTCCTTGTATTGTTCCTTTTCGAATGACGATTGGTTTTTTTGGTGTTCCCATTAACTTTACCCCGTCACCAATCCGCGCATCTTTATCAACGATTACATACGAAAGATGACAATTTTCCCCAATTTGACTTTTTTGCATAATGACACTGTTTTGAACGACAGTCCCTTTTCCGATTTTCACAGCCCTTGAAATGATGCTATTTTCAATTTCCCCTTCGATGACGCATCCGTTCGCAATCATTGCATTCCGAACGCAAGCATGCGATGTATATTTTGTCGGTGGTTCATCTTTTACTTTTGTATAAATCGGTCTCCCTTTTAAGAACAATTGTTTCCACACGTCTGGTTGAAGAAGCTCTAAACTATGATGAAAATAACTTTCGATACTATCAATGACCGCAACATATCCATCATATTCATAATCACATACTGTTAGTCCATTCGTTTGATCATTAACAACATCAACAATACTTTGATAGTGATTTCTTTGTTGGTTAGCGATCAAATCGAGTAACAACGATGTTTCTAAAATAAACATGTCAAGCGATTGACCACGATGACATATACGAGTAATATCACACTCGTTCGTAATATGGCGGCGCAACACTTCCTCATAGTCAATATTGCACACGGTATAACTGTTACAAATAAGAGCGTACTTTTGTGTACTCCGCAAAAAATAGTCAATATGCTGTTGAAAATGTTGAAACGATCCAATATGAGAAATCGGGAGATCAGGCGAAGGGAAAAAAAACAATCCATCACGTTTCCGATTTAAATCCCAGTTTTTACCTGAACCAAGATGGTCCATTAATGAGCGATATTGATACTTCGGGAAAATAGCAACACTTCCAATTCCGGAGTTAACCATATTGGATAGCACGAAATCAATTAATCGATAACGTCCAGCAAACGGAACAGCCGCGATGGAACGTTGAAGCGTCAAATCACTCATTTCTGGCTTATATGTCGTTGCATCAATGACCCCAAGCATTAATTTTCCCACGTTTTCTCATCCTCTCTCTCAGAAAAATGTCCCAAAAGCTCTTCTGTCACAAGAATGACTTCTCCGTCAGACTGGTTCCCGCAAATGAACGTCCCATCAGGAATTTCCATGTTCGATGGGATAATCGCTTTTTCAATGTATACATTTCTCCCAATCACTGCATTAGGCATAACAACGCAATCTTTTACTGTTGCACCTTGTGAAATGTACACTCCTTGGAACAATACAGAATGTTCTACATTTCCTTCAACGATGCATCCTTCATTTACTAAAGACTCTTTTACTTGCGCATATGGGGCAATATATTGCGGCGGCTCATTTGGATTTACAGAATAAATGCGCCACGTATGATCGAATAAGTTTAATGCCGGGGTATCTGCGAGTAAATCCATATTTGCTTCCCATAGACTTTTTACTGTTCCAACATCTTTCCAATACCCTTTAAATGGATAAGCAATCAGTCGCTTTTTTTCATCAATAAGCAAAGGAATAATATCTTTGCCGAAGTCATGGCTCGAGCGATCATTTCGGTTATCCATCTCCAAATATTCCTTCAAAACAGACCATTTAAAAATATAAATGCCCATTGAAGCTAAATTATTTTTCGGATGCGCCGGTTTTTCTTCAAACTCTATAATTTCCATATCTTCATTTGTATTCATAATTCCAAAACGGCTCGCTTCTTCCCATGGTACTTCAATAACGGAAATCGTCACATCCGCCTTTTTCTCAATATGATATTGCAACATATCTGCATAGTTCATTTTGTAAATATGATCGCCAGAAAGAATGAGTACATACTCTGGATCATACTGCTTTAAATAGTTTAAATTTTGATAAATTGCATTTGCGGTTCCTTTATACCATCGCATTTCTGACGACTCGGCATATGGAGGGAGAACAGTTACCCCGCCATTTTTCCGATCTAAGTCCCATGCGCTTCCAATTCCAATATACGTATTTAACTCTAGCGGCTGATACTGTGTGAGCACCCCAACGGTGTCAATGCCGGAATTAGCGCAATTGCTTAATGTAAAATCAATAATGCGATACTTTCCTCCAAACGGAACAGCCGGTTTAGCTAAATTTTTTGTTAATGAACTTAATCTACTCCCTTGTCCCCCTGCGAGTAGCATAGCGACGCACTTTTTTCGTACCATGGCCTTCCTTCCCTTCTCTTCTTCTTGTTGGTCGCAAAATCGTTATAGCATACGGCGGAATTGTCATCCGAATATGATGTGGCTTTCCGTGATATGGTTCTTCATATGCGACAAGCGGCTTTTTGTTTATATGACCGGTACCACCGTACATGACATCATCACTATTGAATACTTCTCGATACGACGTAAGAAGTGGCACACCAATTTTGTAATCATCGTACACGACATTTGTAAAATTACAAACAACAATCAACATATCTTCTTCTTTTTTACCTCGCCGAATAAAAGAAAAAATACTTTGTTCAGCGTTGTTCACATCAATCCACTCAAAACCATTTGGATCGTGATCACATTCATATAATGCTTTTTGTTTTTTATAAAAATGCGTGAGAGATTTCACGTAATCGTCCATTTTGCGATGCATGTCAAAATCAAACAACACCCAATCGAGCTGTTCTAAATCTTTCCATTCATCAAATTGCCCAAACTCTCCCCCCATAAACAATAGTTTTTTTCCTGGATGTGTCATGAAATATCCATAAAGTAGACGAAGTTGAGCAAATTTATCCCAATAATCTCCCGGCATTTTATTTAATAATGATTTTTTTCCGTGCACCACTTCATCATGGGATAAAGGCAAAATAAAGTTTTCCGTATAAGCATATAACAATGAAAATGTCATTTTATGATGCATATGTTTTCTTTCATCCATGCTTGTTTCCATATAACTCAATACATCATTCATCCAGCCCATATTCCATTTGTAGTTAAATCCTAACCCATCATCGTACGTCGGTGCAGTCACTTTTGGCCAATCCGTTGAATCTTCTGCAATCATTAACACGTTTGAATCAAAAGCAAACACAACTTCGTTTAATTTTTTTAAAAATGAAATCGCATATGGGTTTGGATGCAGCACGTCGCTATTTGGCCAATAAAGCATATTTGCAACCGCATCAACACGAAAACCGTCAATATGGTAATACTCTAACCAAAATAAAGCGTTTGAAATTAAAAAGCTATGCACTTCCGGTTTTCCTAAATCAAAGTTGGCTGTTCCCCACACAATATTTTCCCGATCTTGCATATTCATATATTCATATGTCGGTTGACCATCAAACATATATAATCCATGTGCGTCTTTACAAAAATGTCCAGGTACCCAATCTAAAATGACACCGATTCCTTCTTGATGACAGCGATCAATGAAATACATCAGATCATGGGGCGTTCCGTAACGGCTCGTCGCAGCATAGTAGCCTGTTCCTTGATATCCCCATGAGCGATCGAGCGGGTGCTCAATAAGCGGTAATAATTCAATGTGAGTAAATCCATGCTCAACAACATAAGGAATTAACTCATCTGCCATCTCCGCATATGTATAAAATTGTCCATCTTCTTTCTTTTTCCATGTACCAAGATGAACTTCATAAATAAACATCGGTTGCTCATAAATAGGTTTTCGCTTCTTTTTTCTTTGCCACGCTTGGTCGTTCCATTTGTATCCATTTAACTGATATACAATAGAGGCTGTATGGGGGCGTTCTTCAGCATAAAAAGCATATGGATCTGCTTTAAGAAGAGTGCGTCCGTCTTTTGTTATAATTTCGTATTTATATAAATGCCCTTCTAAATTTTCTGGGATAACAATCATCCATACTCCTTGGTCGTTTATTTTTGTTAATTCATGCTCCTCCCCGTTCCAATCGTTAAACGTCCCAACAAGCCGAACTTTTTTGGCATGTGGAGCCCATACACAAAAACGGGTTTCTACTCTCTCATCTTGGTTCATAAGATGTGCCCCAAATAACTGATAGCTTTTATAAAACGTGCCTTCGTGAAATAAATGCAACTGCAAATCGGTTGGACTCATCGTTAGCAAATGTTCATCCTTCCTTTCTTAAAAGGGTACAGAAATTATTCCGTACTGAATATATTACACTACATCATACAAAATTCCTGTAAGAAAATTAAGATATTTTTCGACAATGTTCAACAATTCACATGATAAATATGACGAAATGAAAATCAATACGAACGTCCATAAAATTGTCGCTTGATTATCAATTGATAATTATATAGAATATTTTATAGTAATTATTATATATATTTTTTTATATTAATTTTAAATAATAAGGGGAGTTTATTATATGTACGATTTTCATCATTTACCGCATATGAAAGTACAGACGACGTCAAAAAAAGCACTTTGGACGACATTGTTGTTAACAACTTTTTTCACGATTGTAGAGATAGTAGGGGGCATTTTATCTAACTCTCTTGCTTTATTATCAGACTCAGCACATATGGCTTCCGATGTGGTCGCATTAGGACTAAGTATGGTGGCTATTTATTTAGCTTCTCGTCCACCGAATAAAAAATTTACATTTGGTTATTTACGATTTGAAATTATCGCCTCATTTTTAAATGGACTTGCGCTTGTCATTATTGCTATTTGGATTTTCATCGAAGGAATTCGCCGTTTCATTCATCCTGAAACCATTCAATTTTCCTTCATGTTAACCATCGCGACGATTGGATTTGTCGTTAATCTTGTATTAACAGTCGTTTTAAGTCGGAGTATGAAAGAAGAAGAAAATTTAAATGTAAAAAGCGCGTTATGGCACTTTATTGGCGACTTACTCAGCTCTATCGGCGTTATTATTTCAGCTATTTTAATTTACTTTACAGGAATATATATATTTGATCCGCTTATTAGTATGGTCATCGGGGGCATTATCTTTATAGGTGGGGCAAAAATTGTTCGAGAATCGTATTTTATTTTAATGGACGCAGTTCCGCACGAATTTGATATCGAACGCATCCGAACTGATATTCTATCTATTGAAGGCGTTGAGGATGTACATGAATTGCATATATGGTCCATTTCAACAGATCATTATTCTTTAACTGCACACGTTCTCATTCATGAGCACATTCAACCATTTTGTGTCATTTTGGCAATTAATGAAATGTTAAAAGAACAATACAATCTATCTCATGTCACAGTTCAAGTTGAACACCCATCTATTCATCAACACGGAGAGTATGGAAAGAAATTTTTAGAACGGAAAAATAAAATGGATATAAGTGGAGAAGAAGGACGTGAAAACGTTACTCATATGGAGTAGCGTTTTTTTCTTTTGTGTTCTCTAATCCCCTTTTATAGATGAATACAATACATCGATATGTTAAAATGAGCAATTTTAGTCACTATGATAAGAGGCAAGCTCATACTCTTGTGTTTTATGCTCAAGCCAAAACAACACATCTGCTTAACTTTGTAAAAATGAGAAAAGGACATCCCATATCAATTATGAGATGTCCTTTTCTCTAGTGACCCGTACGGGATTCGAACCCGTGTTACCGCCGTGAAAGGGCGGTGTCTTAACCACTTGACCAACGGGCCATATGTGGCAAATGGCGGAGAAGGCGGGATTTGAACCCGCGCGCCGCAAAACGCGACCTAACGGTTTAGCAAACCGTCCCCTTCAGCCACTTGGGTACTTCTCCAAATGGCTCCGCAGGTAGGATTCGAACCTACGACCGCTCGGTTAACAGCCGAGTGCTCTACCACTGAGCTACTGCGGAATAAACATTACAATGGGCCTAAGTGGACTTGAACCACCGACCTCACGCTTATCAGGCGTGCGCTCTAACCAGCTGAGCTATAGGCCCACGTAAGCGGGTGATGGGAATCGAACCCACGACATCAGCTTGGAAGGCTGAGGTTTTACCACTAAACTACACCCGCATGATCGGCTAACCAAACAATCAATCATTGCTTGCTACTAGTCATGCCTCTTCCTCTACTCGCAAACTCAATGATGATTGATGCGTCGAGGCAACTCGTAGCTTATTCAACAGATGCATTGCTCGTGGCTGAGGTTTTACCACTAAACTACACCCGCACAGTAAAAACTAATGTTATGGGGCGACTAGTGGGAATCGAACCCACGAATGCCAGAGCCACAATCTGGTGCGTTAACCACTTCGCCATAGCCGCCACAATGATGCCGGCTGCAGGACTTGAACCCGCAACCTACTGATTACAAGTCAGTTGCTCTACCAATTGAGCTAAGCCGGCATGACAAACAACAACTGAGACTATATATGGCGGAGGAGGAGGGATTCGAACCCCCGCGCGCCTTTCGACGCCTCTCGGTTTTCAAGACCGACCCCTTCAGCCAGACTTGGGTACTCCTCCG